>WFVK01000293.1 GCA_015491705.1 Nitrospirota bacterium
AAACAGCCGATCGGATAACTCCCCCTGCCCCTCTTAACATAAGAGGGGAGATATATTTCCCCCTTAGTTTAAGGGGGATTAAGGGGGTTACCCCTCCCCTTAGGTTAAGGGGAGGCCGGGAGGGGTTACTTTAATATGCGTGCTGAATATTTCCTCAGGGAATCGCAGATAAAGCTTTTCCGCCGGGCTCTCCGGCATGCGGGCGATGGTGTTATGCAACTGTAAGGATAATAAAGCAGTCGTCCCCCCTACAATGGACAGCTATCTCGATACGAATAAGAGCATCATCATCTCCGCACCGGCGGGCTCCGGCAAGACCGAAAAGCTTGCAAGGAGATACATCGCCCTCCTTCAGAAAGGCGTGGATGCAGAGAGAATCCTCGCCATTACATTCACCGACAAGGCCGCCGCTGAAATGAAGCAGCGCATATTGAGAATACTGAAGGATGAAGACCCGGGCCTGTACGCAGCCCTTCTTGACAGGATGCCCCTGATGCGTGTCTCCACGATTCATTCCTTTTGCGGCACGCTCCTGAGGCGCTTTTCCTTTGAGGCCGGAATCGATCCCGCTTACAGGGTCGAGGACGCTATTGACTCCCGTATGGTATGGGAAGAGATACTCTACGAAGTCCTGATGGAGGCCGGAGCAGGAGACAGGGGGCACGAGTTTCTCCTGCAGACCCTGGGAGAGAAGGGCTTCGGGGGGCTCGATTACCTGAAAAAGACACTCGACTACCTCTACCAGAAGAATCCGTTTTCCCTGGAGGCCGGCATCTTTCCCCATGTCCCGTGCACCGGCGGGACATTGACGGAGGAGCTCAGGAAATGGCCGGGTGCAAGAGAGGCTATAGAGGATTATGACAGCTTCTTTGAGAAACGTTCCTGTGACCGGACGGTTTCCATGGAGAGACTGTTTCTTACGGACAGGAAGGAGCCGCGCAAAAGACCTGTCCCCCTCCTTAAGAACATGCCCGATTACCGCGGATGGGCGGCGGGGATGTATGCCTGCTGGAAGGACAGGAAGCTCGGGGAATATGCGGAAAGAACCGCGAGGATAAGAGAGATATTCAGCAAATGCGTGGAAAAATACACCGAGTGGAAAAAGAGCAGGGGCACCCTTGATTTCAGTGACCTCGAGTATCTTGCATACAGGATGCTCACCGGAAACCCGGAGTGGGCGAATATCCTGTATGCATTTGATGAAAAGACGGACCATATCCTTGTGGATGAATTCCAGGACACCAACACCTTCCAGTGGGAGATAATCAACAAGTTGACCGAAGAGTGGCGCTCCGGCATGGGAGCGAAAAGGGAAGAGGGTACAAGGCCCACCATGTTCTTCGTCGGTGATGAGAAGCAGTCCATTTACTTTTTCAGGGGGGCTAACGTCGAGATATTCCACGGCGCACGGGAGAAATTAAGCGCATGGCTCGGTGAGGAGTTCAGCTTTGAGGAGATCAGGGACAATTTCCGCAGCCGCCCCGTGATCGTCGAATTCACCAACCGGGTCTTCTCGGAAATCATGAAGCCCGGCGGCGGTTATCCCTGGAGGACGGAATACAGCCCGTTCAGGGCGTTCAGGGCGGGCATGCCTGATGCGGGACATGTCGAGATAATCCTTCCGGACAGGGAGGCCGAAACCGTCAGGGAGGCAAAACATACGGAAGCGGAGCTCCTCGCAATGAGAATACGTGGGCTTGCAGGCAATTTCCCGGTGGCGGACAAAGACAGGCACCAGCAGAGGCCGTGCCGGTACATGGACATGGCCGTGCTGTTGAGAAAGAGGACACACCTTGAAATATATGAAGAGGCCCTGAGGAAGTTCGGTATACCGTATGTCGCGGTGAAGGGGATCGGTTTTTACCAGGAGCCCGAGGTCGCCATGCTCCGGGCCCTTATATTTTTCCTGTCGGATCCGCGGGATGACTACAGCCTCTATATCCTCCTCAAAAGCCCCCTGTTTAATCTTGAGGAGGGCGATATCATCAGGCTGGTAAGCCTCGAAGGTGACTGCCTGTTCTCAAAGCTCGGAAACGGGCCGTGGAAGGAGGCGGCAGGACTCCTCAGGGAATGGCTCTCTCAGGCCGCGTACACCCCGCTTGCGGAATTGGCCGGCAATGCCCTTGTAGCCACAAAGGCATGGAGGCATTTTCACGAGGACCAGAGAGCGGCGAATATCAGGAAATTCATACGCATAATCGAAGACCAGGAGGCCAGGGGCAGGTCGCTACAGAGGATAAGGGACTTTCTTGAGAGGACATACACCAGGGAAGAGGAGCCAAAGGCAAATGTAAACACCGAAGGCATGAACGCGGTAAGGATAATGACGATTCACGCGGCCAAGGGCCTTGAATTCCCCATTGTATTCATACCCGGGCTTGAAGAACCGTTTACTTCCGGAACCGGTGACTGCCTGGTATATGAAAAAGAGGGGAGGTTCCTGTTTAAATCCATACCCGAGCCCTCGATACGGAGGCAGGATGAGGACTTCCTTATTCACCAGGCAAAGGAGGAGGAAGAACAGAAGAGACTGTTCTATGTAGCGGTCACAAGGGCTGAGGAGGCGCTGTTTCTCATGGGCCACTGGAGCGAGAGGGACAGAAACTTTCTCTCCTACCTGAAAAGGGGGCTCGGCCTTGAGAAGAGAGAAGCGGCATACGTTACAGGTTGTGATATTCAGGGGCTTTCAGTCCTCACGGAGGATGATGTGAAACTCCTCTTTGAACGCGCCCCTGAAATAAAACCACCGGAGACAGCGCCGCCCCCCGCCGGCGTTGTTCCGCTGACATTTCAGAGGCGGGCCCCGTGGAAGGCGGTCACGGAGACCGTTGATATCAGGCGGCGGCACGGCAGGGACAGCCTTGTCATCGGGGATATCATGCATGCGATTTTCGAGGGCATATCAAAGGGAATCATACGGGAGCAGGACATAGACATGAGGATTGAAAGGCTGCTCTCATTCAGGGGCATTAGCAGACAACAGGGGGAAGGCATGGCCGAAATAATCAGGCGGGACATATCAACACTGAAAGACAGTGGCATATGGCAGGATATCATCCTGCCCCGTGAGAATGCATTCACCGAGCTTCCGTTCATACTGGAGCATGAAGGTACTGTATATACAGGAAGGATCGACCGGATAATAATGGACGGCGACACATGCAGGATATACGATTACAAGACCTTCCCCGCAGGTGAAGAGGAGCTGCCCTATCTCCTGAGGCAATATGCGGCGCAGCTTGATATCTACAGGAAAGCCGCCGCGCGGTTATTCACTGCAAAACACGTAAAAACCTTTATCGTCTTTACACATACGGGGGAGATACATGAGGTGTAGGTGCGCTGCACCCGGACAGGGGGCAGGGGCGGGGTGAGAAGACCGTTCGGCCAGCATTTTCTTTTTGATCCCAATATACTCGCGAAAATAATCGACAGCAGCGGGATAACATCACGGGACACGGTCGTGGAGATAGGCCCCGGGCTCGGGAGCCTGACGAGGCTTCTCTCTGAACGCGCCGGCAGGGTTATAGCCATTGAGATAGACAAAAGGCTGATAGAAAGATTAAAAGAGAATCTTCCGGCAAGTGAAAACGTCGAGATTATAACGGCGGACGCCGTTACATTTCCCTATGACACAATTGAGGGCAGGTTCAGGGTTGTCGCCAATATACCTTATAACATAACCTCACCCCTTATCTTCAGGCTGCTTCAATACAGGGAAAAAATTCCTTCCATGACACTGCTGCTTCAGAAAGAGGTTGCAAGGAGAATCGTCGCCTCTCCCGGCACAAAGGAATACGGCGCGCTTTCAGTGTCCGTGCAGTTATACACAGAGCCGGTCCTGAAATTCACGGTATCAAGAAAGGCCTTTTCCCCGCCGCCTGAAGTGGACTCGGCCCTTGTGCATTTCAGGGTGCATTCCTCGCCGGTTTTTGACATAAAGGATGAGGCCATGCTCCTGAAACTCGTGAAGACCGCCTTCTCGGGGAGGCGTAAAATGATAGCAAACAGCCTGAGGGTATTTGAAGGGATAAAAGAGGCGCTGATGGAGAGCGGCATAAATCCCGCCCTCCGGCCGGAAAACCTGAGCGTTGCCGATTACGTAAGGCTGACCAATGCCCTGACAGCAGCGGGAAAGCGGTGCAATCCCCCCCTTCGGATCCCGGGATAGTACCGGTTTATGGTCCTGTTAATGTATAATATACAGGTAATCAGGACAAAGGGCGATTAGCTCAGGGGGAGAGCGCTGCCTTCACACGGCAGAGGTCGGTGGTTCGAAACCACCATCGCCTACCATTTCCTGCATTATACCGGGCAGTTCAATAAAGACCCCACCGGCAGGCCCTTTAGTCTGCCGGTGAAGTCTTCTCCGGCATTCCTCATTCAAGTAACCACCTTACAGTGAAAAGCATCCCGTTGCCTTATAACCGTGACCTCTGAACCTTAACCCATCTTCCGCGTATGGGAAGACAGCACTTGATGATCTGCTGGGCGTGCCCCGTGAAAGAGTAAACGACGATCGGCTTGATAGAGCTCTGGATGATCTGCTTCCGTATAAGGACGCCTTGTGCAAACATTTGCAGGATCGTTACGGGGAACTGTTTGGAGAGAGCTTCGACTTTCTTTAGCGGAAGCAATATGGGATTTACCAAGCCCGGTGTCTCCGATGAGG
>WFVK01000294.1 GCA_015491705.1 Nitrospirota bacterium
AAGGGGAGGAGTAATTTCCTTCGCCTTATAACCCTTGAACCCTGAACCAGCTAACCCCTGAACCTCAAACAGGGTTTTACGCCGGGCTCTCCCGCCGGTTTATGCAACGTTAAGGTTTATTCAGCATCAACCTGAATGGATAGCATAAAAAAACAGAATGCGATATTATTATTGCAACCGGTTAGGGTATCGTCTGAAATTTTCAACTATTATCTGAACCTTGATGCTGCATAAACGGACATGAGATGTTTTTATGCAGCAGGGGGAAGGAGGGGTTTTATGAAGAGGCTCACGAGGTATTTCCTTGAAGGACTGCTGGTGCTTATTCCGCTGGTGGCGACAATTTACGTTGTTTATGCCGTGTTCACGAAGATCGATTCCATTTTCAGATTCGAAATGCCGGGACTGGGTTTTCTGGTTACCATACTGACCATCACTGTAGTGGGATTCATATCTTCCAACTTCATAACAAGCCGGCTGGTGCGGCTCGTTGAGAAGATATTTTCAAAGCTGCCGCTTGTGAAGATGATCTATACATCCGTCAAGGATTTAATAGGCGCATTTGTAGGCGACAAAAAGAGTTTCGACAAACCCGTGCTGGTCACGCTTTCTCCGGGAAGCAACATCCAGGTTATAGGGTTTGTAACACGTGAAAGCCTGGAGAACATAGGGCTGGCGGACAGGGTCGCCGTATATCTTCCCCAGTCTTACAACTTTGCAGGAAATCTCATAGTCGTGCCCCGAGAACAGGTCACCCCCCTGAACGCCGAAAGCGGCGACATAATGGCGTTCATTGTATCAGGAGGCGTTGCAGCGCAGTAGGGGGCCGGGTGCGGCAGGATCAAGCTCAGCCGAGGTCTTCCTTGCCCGTCATCTCTTCAATATCGATCCTGACCACGCCTGTTATCATCAGCTTTTCCTCCGGGATTTCACCATAGTCGCCTTCGGGCTGGTACTTCTCCATGAGGCGCTTCAGGGCGAACAACTTCTCTGCACGGTCCTCGATGATATGCGCCCTGCCCTTTATGATGATGCTCCTGTAAAGATATTCAGCTTCACACGGCTGATTCCTGGCCCTTACATACGTCAGGGGCAGGTCCGTTTCAAAACAGACCCTGTTGTCCCTCTTTATGTCCTCGATTTTCTCGCCTTCCAGTGCTGTATGGAAATATATCCTGCCTTCATCATATACAAAATTAAGCGGCTTTACCATTGGATAGCCGTCCCTGCCCACGGTGCCCAGCCTGCCGACATGGCAGGTATGCAGTAATTTAAGAATTATTGACCTGTTTTTTATTTCTTTCCTGCTCTTGCGCACTGAAATCCTCCTTGCACAAACATCCGGCCGTCACATCACCTTACAGTTGCATAAAACCATCTCCCGCCCGTTTAGCAACATTAAGATTCACATTAAACTCAGGACGATATCCGCAATTATCGCCAGTATCGAGAGCATGAATATTATATAGTAATTGACGTCTTCCATGGATTTTTCTATTGACGACAGGAGATATGTTACCACCTCCCTGTCCTCCTCTGAAAGACATGCATTGGCTTTCACCTTTTCTATCAGCCCGTACTCTTTTATGGCCTTCTTCCTTTTCCGTGAAATGGCATACCTGTAGAGAAAGAAAACCAGGTATCCTATGACGCCCGCATACCATACAGGCCTCACCCATGAAGGCTCGATATGCTGAAAGACTATAATAACCCTGAAGGCCACGGCCGACAGGAGACCGAGCAGAAAGAATCCATAAACAGTGGACCTTGAAACAGTATGCGGCGGCCTTTTAATCATGACAACCCGCCGTCAGAACACCGGCGGACGGCGGCAGAGCCCGCCGGAAGGGTTTTTTCTGCAATTCCTTCAGCGCCACTGCGCAGGCAATATATCATCTATCTTCTCATCCACCGCCTTTCTGGTCTTCCCGTCCACTTCAAGCACCGGCGGGTACCACGGTTTCATGCGGCAATCAAATACCACGGGCTCCCGGAGGCGCGTATGGAAGCGGAGTGTCCGCGGCCTGTTTCCATGAATATCGCCAGCAGGTTCAAAACGCGTGAAAAACGTCCAGAGGAACTCCTTCAAATCAAGGGTTGCAGCCCTGCTGTCATCAACGAGCACGACCACCGGCCATGCCGACAGTTTGCCCTCCCTCGCTATTTTCCTGCCGAGAGCGGGGGCGGAGTCGTACGGCTCTCCTTCAATGACAAGGGTGCCCGGCAGGAATGCCACGGGTTTACCGCATCCATCGGGCAGAGCGCCCCTGAATTCCTGCGGCAGTTTCCTCAGCGGCTCCTTTCCCAGTCCCATAAGCACGGCCTTTGATCCCCTGTTCACCCCGGGCCCCGTATAGTCAAGGGTATCCTGTGAGACATTGTCAAAGACGAACAGGTCGGTCTGCCAGTTGACACGCTCCAGGACATGCGTCCACAGCTTCGGGAAATCCGACACATCTATGTCCCCGTCTGTGATTATCAGGAATTTTGTCAGCGACAACTGGCCTTCCCCGAGGATTCTCATTGCGGATGCAAAGGCCTCCCTGGGGTAGCGGTTGTGCACCCTCGCTGCGGCAAGTGGATGAAAGCCGGTGTCGCCGAATGTCTTCAACTGCCTTACTCCCTTCATAACAAGGGGGAAGAGCGGCGACAGCAGTTCCTGGAGATAGTCACCGATATAGAAGTCTTCCTGCCGGGGCCTGCCCACGACGGTGGCGGGATAAACGGCATTCCTGCGGTAATACATCCTGTGGACGTTGAATACAGGATAGTCGTGTCTCAGGGAGTTGTAACCGAAATGGTCTCCGAACGGGCCTTCCGGTCTTCTGACAAACGGGGGCACTTCTCCTTTTAACGCAAACTCCACATTGGCGACCAGGGCGTGCCCGCCGAGAGGGTCATCAACCATTTCCAGCCGTTTCCCCAGCAGCAGCGAGGCCAGTATGAGCTCCGGGACATCCTCGGGCACAGGCGCTATTGCCGAGAGTATAAGCGCCGGGGGGCCGCCGATAAACAGGCTGACCGGGAGGGGCTGCCCCTTTTTTTCGGCCACGGCATAGTGATAGCCTCCGCCTTTATGTATCTGCCAGTGGATGCCGGTGGTGCAATCGTCATACCTCTGTATCCTGTACATTCCCAGGTTGTGCCCTTTGCCTTCCGGGTGCTCTGTGTACACGAGCGGAAGTGTAACAAAAGGCCCCCCGTCTGTATGCCACGAGGTCAGCATCGGGAGTTCCGATAAGCGCGGGGGACTCTGCCTGTTATGCAGTATGGGTGCATCCTTGACCCTTTTGAGCCCTATCTTCAGCCCCTGAAGGAAGATATTTCTCGCGCCCCAGAGTTTCTTTATGTCCATCGGAAAGATATTTTCCGCAAGTTTCACCATCTCAGTGACAAACTGCACGGGCCGCCTGCCGAAGGCAAGGTCTATCCTGCGCGCCGTGCCGAAGAGATTTGTTACAACCGGGAACCTGCTGCCCCTCACATTCGCAAAGAAAAGCGCAGGCCCTCCCCTTTCTATAACCCTCCTGTGTATCTCGGCGATCTCCAGGCAGGGGTCCACCGGGCTTTCGACAAGGAGCAGTTCATTTTCCTTCCTGAGTATCTCGATAAAACTTTGCAGGTCTATGATTGGATCCATGCTTGCAGTCTCCTCCTGTTAATTGCAAATCAGCCTTGCAGTTGCTTAAAAACATCGCCGGCGGGCCCGCCGGAGAAGATATATAGAGCGACCGGTTACGGGACACCTAAAGAAAAAGCCTCTTCTGGTCTTCCCTTAACTGTGCAAATCTCTCTTCCGGGAAATAAAAAATACCTTTAAACACCCTGTTCATCACAGCAATCAACTGGCGGAACTTGTACGCATCATGATGGGAATCCCCTCCGTGTTCGGACCTGCGCCAGCTTTCTTCATCCGATATGCGCAGTTCCAGTGCCAGTGTGTGCTGTTCAGTCTTTTTATCGATATGATGCCTGTTCATGTAGTCCGGCGTACCCGGTATCAATATCTCGTTGGTTCCGGCCCTGCGGTGAACAGGCACACAGAAATTTATCTTGCACTGAAATTTCTTATGTCCCGAAGAAGAATACGGGTTTTTTGCCGTATTGGCGCCGAGGGCATTGTAGAAGTTCCTTGCATTGGCAAGCAGTTCCTTTTCATCGGGCACAATATCTTTGCCTTCGCTCCGGTAAAGGCTGGTCATCAGTCTTCTTACCGCTTCAATCATGCCCTCGGGGCTGTCAAACAGTGTCTGGGTTATGGAAGTAGATATGGTGTTTTCCTGGAGTATGACACCCCTCTTCTGGAGCGCATGGAAAAGCTTCAATGTATCATCCCTGCTCTTCAGAATAAAGGTTATCGCGAGTATGTCCCTGATATTATGTGCCTCTCCCTGTACATCCTTCCCCAGTTTGGTGAACATGCTTTCAGGGCTCTTCAGCCTGGACTTGATATCCGCAATATCGACTTCAACACCGTCCCCGCTGTTGAACACCAGGCATCCCTTTGCAGGGTCGAACCTGAGCGATTCGCGGAGCTTGAGAAAAAAGGTGGAAATCTTGACAAAGGCCCTTTGTGCAGCCTCGTTTTCCGGGATAAGTTCAGGGTGCTGCCAGTTATAATGATATAAATCCTCCAGGCTCTGTCCCTGCTCCTCCAGGAACATCCCCAGTTGGGCATAATCGTTTATATCCTGGCTGTCTTCTTCAATCGACTTGATCAGATGGGCCATCTTCAGAAGCGAGCAGGCCGTCTGCCGCCACAGGGGCGGGATGTCCATATCGATCCCTTTATACCCGTAAAACACGCGGGGATATTTTCTTGAGGAGGCCAGCAGGAAGAGATGCCGCGGGTCATCCGATACTATATCTCTGAACCCGGGTGTCTGCAGGGTGGATTCTATTTCACCGATTTTCCGGAAACAATCCCGGTAAAGCGGGGCGTTCCCGGAATTCAATGACAGAAGTGCCTCAAGCTGTTTTTTTACAAAAGGGAACATGGAATAAAGAAAATAACGGTATGCCTGCTCCACATACTTCAGGGCCCGTTTCTTCTCGCTCTCGTGCAATTCATCCCCGACAATATCAAATCCGCGGTTGCCCATCATCCTTGCCGCCTGTGCAAGGGCACTCTCATAGTCCCCTGCCCTCAACAACAGGTAAGGGGTCATCTCGGTCCGGTCCAGGACGGAACCGAAAATTTCGTGATGGAGTTCCTGGCCCGATGTTGTCTCTTTAACCCCGCCTGTTACGCCTTCCATGACATGTTACCTTACAGTTGCTGTACAAAGACTATCATCTGCAGGGCAGGAGAGCATGAAGGTTTTACGCCGGGCCCTCCTGCCGGTTTATGCAAGATTAAGGCTATAGTATAACAAATATGTAGCCTTATGGTGAGACATATCAGCAGGGATTTCAAATTGCGGGAAGGCGTATAATCTGTTTGTCACCCGCATCCGGCCGGTGTGAGGGTGACTCACGATGGCCCCGGTAATGCCCTATGCAAGTTCAACATGCAACTGGGATTTCCGGGTGCAGACCTTTGCGCATGCCTCGCAGCCGATGCAGTTTCCGGGATTTGCCACGGACATCACCTTGTTGCCCATATCATCTCCGAACTCATCCTCTCCCTCAAAGGGCTTTTCTATGAGTTCAAGCACATCCCTTCCGCAAACCTTGTAGCACCGCCCGCATCCAAGACATTTCTCGGCGTCAATGGATTCTATAAACCTCGGTGTCCAGGGGTCTCCGCCCCTCGTGTAACAAACAACCTGCTGCATGATTCCTCCTTTCTGATTTTTATTAAAGTAACCCCTCCCGGCCTCCCCTTAAGTTAAGGGGAGGAGAATAACTCCCCTCTTAACCCAAGAGGGGTTGGGGGAGTTATCCAATCAATCCTTTACGCTATTGCCTCTCCGTCCTCTTCACCCGTCCTGATCCTCACAGCGGCCGTTACCGGCGATACAAATATCTTTCCGTCACCGTGCTTGCCGGTCTGGTTTACCCTGATCAGTGATTTTACGATCTTGGTGACCACATCATCCGGCACTACGACTGTAAGCAATCTCTTGGGCACATACAGGGCGACCTTCGGCAGGGTATGCTCAAGGGCATATGACGAAGGGGTGGGCTTCAGTTTGGCGGATGTGCAGAAGCTCTCGGGCATCTCGGAGTCCATCTCCGCGCACATGGCGCCCTTCTGCTTGCCCCTGCCGTCCACGCTCTGGATGGAGAGCGAGTGATAACCCAGTTCCTCAAGCACCTGCTTTGTCTCCGGCAGCCTGTCCCTGCGGATAATTGCTGTAATCTCTTTCATAGTCCCGTCTCCCCCGTCCTGACGGTATAGGCGCTGTCCACCGGGCTGACAAATATCTTGCCGTCCCCGATAAACCCCGTCTTTGCCTTTGCCTGTATCAGGTCGACCACCTTTCTTTCATCCTCGTCATCGACGACTATCATCAGCAATGTCTTGGGGAGTTCATCGTAATGCACCGGGCCTACCTGCAGACCCTTCTGTTTTCCCCTTCCGAAGACCGGCATCTTCGACACGGACGGAAACCCGGCCCCCTCCAGCGCCAGTACCACTTCCTGTTCCTTCTCCGGCCTTATAAAGGCCCTGATCATTTTCATATCATCTTCCTCCTTTTTTTCTCCTTTCATTCTGACTCATGTCTCCTGAATTCTTGTCAGGCATTTTCCTGAAAATATCGGCCGCGGGACAGCGGGCACCCCGAAAAGCTTCATCTGCGATAAATACTCCGCACGGCATGTTATAAAGTAACCCCTCCCGGCCTCCCCTTAACTTAAGGGGAGGGGGTAACCCCCTGAACCGGCAACCCCTGAACCTCCAACAGGTTTTTACGTCAGGCCCCGCTGCCCGTTCATGCAACATCAGGGATTATCAATCGCCTTCTTAAGCCACGGAGGCGGCGATGTCTTAAGCTTCTCAAGGAGGAGTTTCAGGGCCTCCTCGATCGGCACCACACCCTTTACTTTCAGGGGCATCATGCCACGTCTTACAAGCCTTGCCGCTGACGGCCCGCCTATCTCCGTCAGGTATACGATCCTGCAGTCGGACAGTTTCCCGACCTTCTCCTCCACCCTTTCATCATGTACCTGTCCCATCCCCTTTGTCCCTTCGACGGCGGTATCCCTGCCTTCTGCGAATTTTCTCATCTCAATAAATTTATAGTCGTCCTTTGTCAGCTCATACACTGCAAACATTCCGCACCTGCCGAAATGTTCATCGACATTGACACCGTCGGTTGTTGCAAATGCCACCCTGATCATCAGTGCACCCCCTTCATAAGCAGATTTGCCGTATCATTTATCATTGACAGGGTTCCCCTGTAGCCGATGGTGATCCTGGTTGTATATCCTATGATCTTGTACACGGGAAATCCCATCTGGTACAGAGGCACCCCGAGCCGCGCGGCCGTGTCTTCGGCATGAGAGTTTGAAATCAGCAGGTCGAAATCCCCCCGCACCGAAAACAGGTCACCTATGACGATCTTTTTTGCAATGACCGTATCCGCAGCGCGGGGTGAATACGGGAGCACTGCAAGTTCTATGTTTACAGCCATCTCCCTCAGCCACGCGGAAGTCTGCACGGAAAGGTCGGGCTCAAGCGCTGTGCAAACTCTTTTACCGCTCAGGTAAAAATGGGCATCCCTCATGCCGTCGACCAGCACCATCCTCTGCCTCAGGTATCTCCGGCTGACCGGCCTGCCGCTTAAGGATGAGAGTATCTTCATGAGCGCATCCGTGCCTTGAAGCCCTGCAACACTGTCCAGGACAATATATTCAATCCCGTATTTTTCATGGAGAAACCGGGCCGGTGACTCCATGCTCATACCTATTGCAATCGTAAAGACAGAGCCGCTCATGCCCTCTATATCAGAGAGTTTCGCGCCTCCCGCGGACAGGGCGGAAAAACCGGGCCTGGCGCCGTCCAGCGAGGAGAGGTCCGGCAGTATAAGGGGCATGAGCCCGAATGACTCGATAATCTCCCTGAGCTCGATAAAGTCCGCTGGCGTCAGGTGCGCACCTGCAAGTACATTTATCCTCCCCCTCATCTTATCCTGTTTTCCCGCCTGCTCCTTTACAGTCGCCCGCAAGACCGCCTCTGTGGCCCCTGAATATCCCTTCTCCATCCCGGCCTCATAATCAGGAGTCGAAACATGAATAACCCTGAATTTTGAATTTTGAATCTTGAATTCTTTTATCACCCCTGATATATCATCCCCTTTGACCTCCGAGAGGCCCGACGTGAGAATCCCTATCAGGTCGGGACGCTGTTTTTCAATAAATTCCTGTACAACCCTGACTGCATTTTCATCACCGCCCATTACCACGTCTTCCGTGAAGAGTCTTGTGCCTGCCAGGGCCACCGGCTCCCTGAAGTGTTTTGTCATGAGCACCTTTGCAAGGAAAGTGCACCCCTGTGCCCCGTGAATCACGGGAATCGCCTTGTCTATCCCCTGAAGGGCGAGGGCGGCACCTATGGTCTGCGAGTGCTTCAGCGGATTTATCGAGATTGCAGATTGCAGATTTGATTTCATATTCTGACTTCTGACTCCTGACTCCTGTCTTTTGCCCCATGTCTTCCGGCTGAAAAACCTGATACTGTTGCTTATCTGCTCCGCGAGGTTCACCAGGCCGTCATAGCCGGCATAGGCGATGTGCCTCTCCTGGTTTACATCCACAAAGGGGAAACCTTCTTTCATGGCAAGATAAAGGTTCCTGCCGCCGGCAACGAGGATGTCCGCTTTTTTCTCTTTCATGAGCCTTCGCAGGCTGGAGGGACTCACATCCTCCACAAGTGGGGCGTCAGGACCGAGGATATCCCTGATCTTCTCCTCGTCCTCGAATGTGCTCTTTTTTGTACCCACGGCGACTATCCTTATGCCGAGATCAAGAAGGGCCGAGACAAAGGACCAGCTCTTTACACCGCCGGTATAAAGAACGGCCCTCATGCCCCTCAGGTGTGCGTACTGTCTCAACCTTTCGGAAAGCCTCTTCTCCTCCCTCCTGACAACAGCATCAATCTTGCCGGACAAACCGTACCATGAACCTATCATTCTCAACGCCTTGGATATCTCCGTCTTCCCGAAAAAAGACACCTCCACGTAGGGTATGCCGTATCTCCTTTCCATCCCCCTTGCTACATTGACAAGGGCGCGGCTGCACAGGACCACATTCAGTCCCGCCCTGTGTGCATATGTTATCTCTTGAAAAGTCGAATCGCCGGTGATTCTTGACAACACCCTGATGCCCGCTTCTTGAAGAAGCGGTTCAACATTCCACAGGTCTCCTGCAATGTTGTATTCACCGATGAGATTTACAGTCGGCCCTCCCCCTGATTCCTTGCCGCCGTTACCTGAAGGCCCGGGCCCGCCCGTGCCGATCACATGCTCAAGCAGCACCTCGCCGGCTATCCTGTTTCCAAGGTTTTTGGGCCCGGCAAAACCGGGGGCATTGACAGGTATGACCCTTATGCCGCAGAC
>WFVK01000295.1 GCA_015491705.1 Nitrospirota bacterium
TACCCCGAGGCCCTTTACGGCCCTGACATATGCGCCGGTCAGCGTGGCTATGCCCGACAGCCTCTGGAGCAGGTTAAGCGCGGTCCTTTCAGCCGCCAGCAGGGCTGCCGTGCCGCCGCTTATCCTTGCGATGACACTGCCTTTCTTCACCCGGCTGCCTTCCTTTTTAAGGGGAACGAATTTTATGCCGCCGTCCGCCAGGTGGAAGACCCTCTCTGCAAAAGGAAGGCCTGCGAGGATAAAATCGTCCTTGGCAAGCAGCACCGCCCGGCAGGTATGCCCTTCCGGGATCAGCGAAGACGTGGTTATATCGCCGCTGCCGGCATCCTCTGCAAGCGCACGCCGGAGAACGGCATCAATCTCGGGGCTGACCATTACCTGATTTTCCCCATTCCCTGAGCTTGTCTATACTGTTCTGGATGGCGTTCAGTTTTTCGAGGTAATTATTGTACCTCGCCCTGTTTTCCTCTATAACCGCCCTGGGCGCCCTGTTCATGAACTCCTTGTTGTGCAGTTTTCTCTTGACAAAGGCAAGATTCTCCTCGGTCTTGCTCAATTCCTTGTTCAGCCTGTTTATCTCCGCATCAATGTCAATAAGTCCCTCAAGGGGAACGAATATCTCCATAGACGGCTTGATCGCGGTGGCCGCATTCTGCGGCGGCTGTATATCCCGGCCTATCCTGACCTCACCCGCCCTGGCAAGCTTGGCGATATGAGAGATATTTTCATTCAGTATATCCCGGGCTCCGTCCGATGCCTTTATCAGCGCCTTAAGCTCGACAGACGGGGAAATATTAAGCTCGCCCCTGATGCTCCTGATGGCAGAGACGGCATCCATTATAACCTCCATCTTCTCCTCTGCGTCCCTGTCCTCAATGCCGTCGCGGGCAACGGGGTACCTGCGTATGCAGAGGCTGTCCGCCTCTTTTTCGACCGGCATCTGCTGCCATATCTCCTCTGTTATAAAAGGCATGAAGGGATGCAGGAGCGCCAGGGCCGCTTCAAAGACGTAGACAAGCGTGCTGATTGCGGCGTTCTTCGCACTCTCATTGTCTCCGTAGAGCCCGGGTTTTATCATCTCAACATACCAGTCGCACAGCTCGTGCCATACAAAACGGTAAAGGGCGCCGGCCGCGTCATTGAACCTGTATTCATCGAGCGCGCCGTTCACCTCCGAGCAAACCCCTGAGAGGCGGCTGAGTATCCATTTGTCGGCAAGGCTGAGCGCCGATTCCGGATTCGCCCTGCAAAGGTCTTTCACGGGCTCAACCCTGGAGCCTTCCTTTACGTTCATTGATATGAATCTTGCGACATTCCATATCTTGTTCATAAAGTGCCTGTAACCCTCAACCCTCTTTTCGGAGAACTTGATGTCCCTGCCCTGGGCTGCATAGGCTGCAAGCGTGAAGCGGAAGGCATCGGTTCCGTAACGGTCCGTCGTCTCCAGGGGGTCCACCACGTTGCCTTTGGACTTGCTCATCTTCCGGCCCTCGGCATCCCTGATAAGGGCATGGATGTAGACGTCCCTGAACGGCTCTTTCTTCATGAACTTCAGGCCCATCATTATCATGCGGGCAACCCAGAAGAAAAGAATGTCAAAGCCTGTTATCAGGACACTCGTGGGATAAAAGGTCCTGAGGTCATCCGTGTCATCAGGCCATCCGAGGGTTGAAAACGGCCACAGGGCCGAGGAAAACCATGTATCAAGAACGTCCTCGTCCTGCTCCAGGGCCGGTGAACCGCAGTGGGGGCACCGGCCGGGGGTGTCCACGGACACGATAATTCCGTTTTTCGCCCTGCATTCGCTATTCTTCATGTCCCGGCAATACCAGACGGGAATCCTGTGTCCCCACCATATCTGCCTCGATATGCACCAGTCCTTTATATTTTCCATCCAGTCAAAGAAACTGTTTTCCCACACCGACGGAATTATCCTGACCCTGCCGTCCTGTACGGCCTTCACGGCCTCATCCGCAAGCGGCCTTATTTTTACAAACCACTGCTTGGACAGGTAGGGCTCGACTATGGTCTTGCACCTGTAGCAATGCCCGATCGCCATATCATGTTCCGTGACCTTTACAAGCCTGCCCGACTCATCCAGGTCGTTAATAACATTCTCCCTGCATTCAAACCTGTCCTGTCCCCTGTAGGGCCCCGCCTCATCGGACATCCTTCCGTCGCCTGTCATTATCTTTACAAACGGCAGGCCGTGCCTCCGGGCGATTTCAAAGTCATTGGGGTCATGCGCCGGCGTCACCTTTACGGCCCCGGTGCCGAACGAGGAGTCCACGAATTCGTCCGCTATTATGGGTATCTCCCGGTTCAGGAGCGGCAGTCTCAGCATCTTGCCGACAAGGTCCCTGTACCTGTCGTCCTCCGGGTTGACGGCAACGGCTGTATCACCTAAATATGTCTCGGGCCTTGTGGTTGCAACCGTGATGTATCCCTTTTCGTGAGCAAAATCATACCTGATGTAATAGAGCCTGCCCTGTTTGTCCTCGTGCTCTACCTCGAGGTCCGAGAGAGCGGTGTGGCACCTCGGGCACCAGTTGATGATGTAATCGCCCCTGTATATAAGCCCCTCTTCATAGAGCCTTGCAAAGACCTCCCTGACCGCCCGCGACAGCCCTTCATCCAGGGTAAACCTCTCCCTGCTCCAGTCGCATGAGGCCCCCATGCTCCTGAGCTGGTTTATTATGGTGCCCCCGTAGAGCTTCTTCCATTCCCACACCTTTTCGATAAACTTCTCCCTGCCCAGGGCATGCCTGTCCATACCCTGCTTCTGCAGGGCCTTTTCGACCACGTTCTGGGTTGCGATGCCCGCATGGTCCGTACCGGGCAGCCACAGCGTGTTGAAACCCGACATCCTCTTCCACCGGATCATTATATCCTGCAGGGTGATATCAAGTGCATGTCCTATATGCAGGGAGCCGGTGACATTGGGCGGCGGGATAACGATACAGTAAGGGGGCCTGTCGCTCCGGGCGTCGGCCCTGAAGTATCCCTTTTCAAGCCAGAAGGCATACCATTTCTTTTCCGATTCCTGTGGATTGTATCTCTTCTCAAGCATAGGCCTTTCCCTGTTAATGATGTTTTTTGTCTGATATATTATCAAACCAGACTACTGTATGGCTAAACAGTGATAAATGTCAACCGGCAATAATTTTGACATGTTAGAGCCCTTTATTTCAATACGGCAGTATTTGAATGACGGACTGACCGGAGGATAACTCCCCCTGCCCCTCTTAACCTGAGAGGGGAGATATATTTCCCCCTTGGGTTAAGGGGGATTAAGGTGGTTATCCCCTCCCCTTAAGTTAAGGAGAGGTTGGGAGGGGTTACCCCGCTGGATTAAGGGGGGTGCTTTAAAACAAGGGGGATGCTTTAATAATAATGTCGTATCAGAAAATGCCGGACAGAGATATAAACAACCCGGGGAATGTATTTGACGTAAATCTTTCGTCATATCTTCCGGAAAGAAGATACCCTTCATCTCCCAATAGATAGACCTCTATCTCTTTTGCAGCAGGGTCTGCAATCCAGTATTCCTGTATTTCAGCATTTGCATAGATTTTTTTCTTTATCTCACGGTCTCTCGTCTCGGTTGAAGGAGAGATTATTTCTATAACCAGGTCGGGGCTGCGATTAATCCGGGTCTCCCCGATAATATATGACTTTTCTTTTGAAACAAAAATAATATCCGGCTGCAGGACATTGGTTTCATCCACATAAAGATCCATCGGGGCGGTAACGAGTTCTCCCGGGTTATGCTCTAATACATAATTATTCAGGAACGTATATAATCTCCCCAAGACCTTCTGATGGTGGAAACCCGGTGACGGCGTCATAACGATTTCTCCTTCAATAAGTTCATACAGCCTGTCTGAATGTCCTGTATAGATGAGATAGTCTTTATAGGTAAGCGCTAATGACTTTGATTTTAACATAGTTTTAATATAGCAAAGCCGGGAATAATTTTAAAGAGCGTGCAATAGTTCAGCGCAAATTTGCAGCGCCATGAGATTGCTTCGCTCCGCTCGCAATGACGGAAATGACAAAAGGCAATGCCGGAAGGCATTGCCTTTGAGAAGAAATCAGACTGTCTCTATGGCTTAAAGCGAGGCCGGCCTGAAGGCTACGGCAGCAAGATTCTTATCCGTGCCTGAGGAGGTGACGGGAGACCAGCCTGTTCCGTCACCGGATTTGGCTATAGTGCCGGATGTTCCAACCGCAACCCAAGTGCCTTTGCCGTATGTTACGCCTGAAAAAACTTCACCGCTCACTGTATAGACAGAATTATCATTCTCGGAATTGCCTATCACACCTTCTCCATTGTCAGTACCCACGCCGACCCACAGTCCGCTGCCATAAGCCAGATCTATAAGTACACCCTCTGGAGGTTCATCCCCAAAAGGAATCCAGGTTTTACCCCCATCAGTGGACTTGATTGCTGTCTCTTTGCCAACAGCAACCCACTGATCTCCTCCATAGGCCACTGCGTAAAGAAGATTAGTTGTTCCTGATTCGGCGGAAGTCCACGTGCTACCGTCGGTAGAATGAATTATCGTACCGTTATTGCCGACCGCCACCCAGAGTCCGTTGCCGTAGGCAATGCCGTTTAGATGGCTCACGGTAACCTTTGGCAAGACATGGTTCCAGGTGTCTCCGCCATCGGTGGATTCTACTATCACTCCGCCGTCTCCCACGGCAATCCACTTCCCATCGCCATAGGCCACGCCGTTAAGAGTGCAGTCGCACTTATTCCCCA
>WFVK01000296.1 GCA_015491705.1 Nitrospirota bacterium
ACCGAGCGACTCAGCCTCTATCGCCCTCTTTGTGACAGCATCAGGTTGAGGGTTCATTGCCTTCATGGCTTCGTATCGACTCACCTTCAGGTGATCGCTGCAGGTCCGGATAACGTCCAGCGGTTGATGGTATGGAAGGGTGAATGGATACTTCGCATCTCTCAACCTGCGATAGGCCTTGAGATTGAAATGCTGCGGACCGGCCCGCAGCTCTCCGGCAGTGGCCTCACCGGTGTCGTATCCCTCGAAATCCGTCAGCGAGTCATGAGCGGTATAGTATTCCATTATCTCATTGGCAAGGTCGATGTAGGGGATGAGGGTGTTCGTGTTTTCACAGGTGAGGGGCAGATAAAGCAGGTCCGGCCTGCGCGCGGCCAGGATGTCCAGGGGTGTCTTGCCGTCGCTGTTGGGCTCCCCGCGCTGCAGGAAGCGTAGCAGATCCACGAAGTAGGCCGCAGGGCTGTAGACCGAGCGGCAATGCCCGCATTCGCAAATGTCAGGGCTCCCGAAGAGTTCCGCGTAGTTGGGCAGGTGGTTTTCAATGATTTTTATTGCCTTGTTGTATTCATTACCGTCCATGGTGGACTTCGGCAAAAGTCCGTGTGAATACTCCATCATGTGCATGGCGGACAGTTCAGCCTTTGCACTTATGTGTGAGGCACGCTGGTGAATCGCAAATGCCGCGCGCTCGCCGCCTAAGGCATTCCCGTAAGTTTTAATAAAACTTTTGCGCGGAATATTGGCTATGGTGTAGGCTGAATGCAGGTTGTTTTCCATCAGGACGTTCATGGCCTCAGGACTGGTGCTCACCTGGAAGACCCGCTGGATCTTCATCAGCTCGCCTCTAACCTCGTCAAGGTCTTCACCCGCAACCTCTTTGATCTCCCTCTCGAAATCATGAATACGTGAGCCGGCGAAATCGAACTGCCCGTTCCTTGAGAGAAAGGTGCTGATTTTTCTTGAAACCCTGGTCTTTTCTACCGGCAGCTCGTTCTTCTTCAACATCAGGGCTATGCGCCGGGTGGGAAAGGCTGCGTTTAGCATGCCCTGCATCAACTCGGCATACCTGTTTATCCTCTCTTCCTCATCCTTCCCTTTAATAAAATCCGGCACACCAGCCTTCTTGATGATTTTGAGCCAGTCGCTCTTCTCCAATTCGAGCAACTTATGCACTGAGGTCAATCTCCTCCTGACCTGCAGCTCCCTCACCAGCGCCTGATGATTGCCTGTCAGCAGGGTGAGCTGCTGAGTCAATAACAGACCTGAAACAAGTCCTGGATTGTCTTTGAATTCCGGCCGGGATGAAAGGTGCCTGTTCCAGAAATCGCGGAAATCGCTTCCCTTGAAACTGCTGAGGGCGTTCACGAAAGAAATGCGCTGCTTCTCTTCGGGCAGCGCATTCTTGAGCATGGCATTCAGCGTATTCCCGCCGTCTTTCTCCTTGTCATCGAGCACGTGCCTCGCTGCAGATGCCTGCAGGTCTTGCAGAAACGCAGCGATTTCCCTCTTTTTGAACCTGCGTATGATACCCTGGTCCGCGGATTTTTTAATGGCGCTCCGCAGCTCTTCTTCCGGCTTTTTATACAGGGCCGGCCATGAGAGCCTGATGTCTTGCCGCCCGATTCCGTAAAGCAATTCGTGCGAAAGCCGTTTCTCTTCTTTTACAAGCAGTTCAGCGCTTGCTGCAATGCTGATGCAGGATAAATCCACATCCAGCTCTCCCGCGGTAAAGACCAACTGGTCGCGTGATGTCGCAATTTCCCCCAGGCTGGTTTTACTCTCTTTCAGGAAGGCGTTCAGCTCACGCATCAACGCCGCGTATTCTGTCCGTTTATCCTCCTTCGTGATGATAACGTCCAGGTCACGCACCAGGCCTTTTTCAGAATAATCCTCGGAGTTGACCATGCGGGAGCGTCCGATGATTTCTTTTCCTTCCAGGGCATACACCACCACGTCGGCTTTCTTTCGTTCGGCCTGGCCGTATTGCCAGTCATAGAACGTGATGCGGTAATTCCCCAGGTTGTCGGAAACGGCTTCACCCAGGAACTCGAAGCCCCCGTTTTTTTGGATTTCCGATAGGCTCTGAATCGTGCGATAAACCGAAACCCCTCGCAGATCGAGGTCGAACGCAAGCAACTTCTGGCGTTTTTTCACAGCTCCATTTTGAAGTCTGACTGTGCCTGTCACGGTAAACGAGCGGCTCGCTGCGGTGAGGCCTCTTTCCTTCAGGGCTGTTGCAATAGCCAGGGCGGTGGCCTTGTCCACCAGGACGGAATCATCAATCGGCACATTCAATTGCGCCTGCAGGGCACGCACCTTTTCTATAGTATCTTTCCCGGCCCTGCCCTGGGCAACCTCCCTTTCATCTACAGGCAAGCCCAAAGCGTCTAATGCTTTGTGCAGCAGATTTACGCTGTACGATCTCTCGTTGAGAGCAATAGGTTTCGGCATTGTTTTCATTTATAGCCTCCTTAAATTGGTTTCATCATTTTCTCTCATCTCCTCTATGATCGTATCGCTATCCTTTTTTTTGTGGTGCATGAAATGCACCCTACCTGCTACTTACTTATAGGGATAAGATTTCCTTTTGGCTCGCCTTTTATCTCATCTTCAAGCTCTTGTCTTACTTCGTGCAACACTTTTAAATCCTGTTCTAAATTCACGCGATGTTCTTTAAGTTTTTCAATTCTTCTCTTAAATATCTTGGTCCATTCCCATCGTTGCTTTCTAACAGACAAAGAACCTTCATCAAGCCGACCAGATAAGTATCTTACGTCTGATTCCAGGTCATTAATCTCTCTATCAATATCTTTAATAGCCTCTTGGTCTATAAATTCAAATGCGTTTATTACTTCTCTCCCCCGTGCTCTCAAACCCCTAACATGTTTCTTAAATTCTCTTGTTTTGTACCATGGTTTATTAGAAGGTCTTAATCCTCTGGCAAATGCTTCAAATGGCCGACCTTCCAGTATCGCCCGGCCAGCATCTTCATACTTTCTAAAAATATACCTTTCAAAATAATGAGAGACGCCTATTTTTATTTCTCGAATGGTGGGTCTACTATGATGTTTTGGATTTTCTGTAAAGTCTATAAAATACGCTGGTACCCTCACCTCTCTGCCATTAATCTCCTCTTTATTACCAGGCCTTGGAAAAGATTTTTGCCCACGGAATTCTCTCTGTATATTGTATACGTTTGCTCCTCGCGGGTAGTAAAAAGAGTGTCTCCCCGTTTGTTCAAGTATCCATTCTGCTAATAAAATAATGAATCTCATGTCATGACTGCGTTTTCCTCCCTTTTTTTGGATTTGTTCCGTCAATAGATGTCTAAAACTATAGAGCCTCCTTATTTCTTCAGGAGTCATAGCAATCTTATTGTTTTTTATCCTGTAAATGACTGGAGCCAGTCCTCTTTTTACACCCTTTATTGGGTCAGGAGGGAGAGACTTATGACCATCCAGATCAATATATTTTAGTGGATTGTTTCTTGAATAATTGAACAAATTCACCCCATCCACCACTCCCTCTGGATCCGCGCTTGTCCATCTCCCGAGCCAGCAGGCATAATACCTTGCCCCGTGGTAGTACAGCCCTGTCTCCTCATCCCGCTCCTTGCCTGTATATCGATAACGTTTGGCAGCGGCCCTGATGTTTTTATCCACTGCCTGATATGATGTGCTTCCATAGGGATAATACTCTTCATAAGAGATAACCCTGCCTGTATCGTCTAACTCTAAACCGGCAGAGCCAAGATGATTACCCAATTGATAGCGAATAAGTTGTCCTGGTGATGGGTCATTATTGGTATCTATGGTCTTTGTCTCTATTATGGCGATACGTTGCCTGTCGTCCGTAATATGCAGGGTCTTTCTCTCAAGTTCTATTGTTGTCCCGCCTGCCTTATAATCACGATAAATCTCAAACCCGCCGAGGTAGATACGCTCATACTTTGGTGTATGGTCTTGCCGCTCCGTAACTTTCCGTACACGCTCGCCTTCTGCATCATATACGTAATATGTCCTCTCGGCTGTGTTGCCGTTGTTTACAACCTGCATTTGCGTCACATGAAGCTGGTCTTCAAAGTCCCACTCCATCGCCGGCAGATGCGGCATCCTGGTCATGTTGCCGTGTTCATCATGCTCATACGAAACAGTAGTATCTCCCACGGTGGTTGAACTCAACCGGTTGTTCTTCTTTCCGGGCTCAATAAGGCCGGCCTCGTTATAAGAATAAGCTCGCGTCCAGTTTCCATTGCCATTCGCCAGGTGGATCAGGTTCAGGATGTTCCCAACCTCGTCATATTCATACTTTTCCGTGTAATTACGCATCTGCCGGCCGTCGTTCGGATGGCTCAACGCTGTGCGGTTCTTATCATTCCATGATGTCTCAGGTCGTGATACCTGACCTATATGCTCCCTGCCTGTTGCCTCTATCAGGCGATAAAGGGCATCGTAGGTGTAGTCGGCGCGGGGCTCAACAACCTGGTTGTTGAAATAGACCGTCTGCTGTGCATCGTCCCGGATGGATGTGATATTTCCGGCAGGGTCATAGGCATACTGCAAATCCTGAAGGATATCCCCTCCATGAGGGCGTACTGTCTTTAAGCGAATTAAACGGAAGGTGTAAGGGTCATATTCATAGGTGGTAATAACACCATTCCCATACTCAATCCGTGTCCGCTGTCCCCTGGCGTCATAATCAATATCTTTGACCGCGTGCAGATTTGCGGTTGCAGGGTCAAGCAAGGCCTGCGGTATAACACCCTCTCCCAGCCAGACGTCCACACGCTCAAGGAGGTTTGCCTCGTTGTACGCGGGCTGAATGATGTTGATGTTGTCGCTCCCTTGATCGCTGCGTGGCGCTACTATCTGTACCGCGCGGTTCAAGGCGTCGAATTGTGTGTTGCCGGTAAATATTTCCGGCTCCAGGGACGGAGACTGTGCCCAGTCCACCCGGTTCCTGTAGTCCCGAAGGAGCTGACGCCGGCTGCTGAGCTGATTCCCCTTGAAATCGTACATTTCATTCGTTACCACACCTGCACCGTCATAGACCTGATAGATGCGGCCGCGATGATTGAACTGCTCCGGATTGGGCAGAGATTCGCCGTAAACCGTTTTTTCTGCAAGGACTTCAGGCCCACCATTGACACTTACATACAAACCTGTTGGGCGCTGAAGTTCGTCATAAGTGATCCGGGTGCGATGGCCACGGCTGTCCCAGCCGTAGATCGGTTTTCCGGCTACATCATTCAGCATCCAGCGCTCCCCTGCCTCCATACTTGCCTGGTGTATGCGATTTCCCAGCATGTCATAGTCATACTGCATGACTATCCGCTTTTTTGCATCTATAACCATGCGCTGATTGCCTTCGATGTCCGGATGGGTACGGGTCTTATACTTTCCCTTTTGACCATTGTCCTCCACGGTGAGAAACGTCCGGCCAAGGGAATCGAAAAAGGCAATGGCTGGTGTGCCGTTGTGCAGGGCGGCCTTTTCCGCGGCCGATTTCTCCGCAGGCCCTTTCTGACCGTTTATCCGGCTGTCATACCACGAGGGCAGGTAATCACTGTCAGGGATGCGCTCAAAGAATCCACCCACATCAACGTCGTTACCCGGGTCTGCCTGCAACACCGTATCATTCACATCCCAGGTCTCCTGGTGCCATGGGTCAAAGACTACCTTTTCATAGGTATGGTTGGGGTGTAATGTGGCAACCACTCGCCCAATCGGATCGTAAAAGATAATCGGGGAGGTGCCGATCTTTGTATCAAAGTCTGGTTTATGGGTATCTGAGAAAAACGGCTCATACCGGCGGACGGGTTTTCCCTTGTTATTAAACACTGTCCAGCCACTGCCAACCCAGCGGGGATGAACATTGTGAGCGCTCATCTCAGGCTGGCCGTCCAGCCCTACGA
>WFVK01000297.1 GCA_015491705.1 Nitrospirota bacterium
GGCCCATGCCGAAGAAGACAAAAGGAAACGCCGTCTTGCCGAGGCCAAGAACGAAGCCGATACCCTTGTCTATACCGTCGAGAAGTCCTTAAAGGACTACGGAGATAAGATCACAGAGGACGAAAAACAGAAGATCAACAGCGCGCTGGAAAAATGTAAGAACCTGAAAGATACGGCCACTGATCCGGACGAGCTCAGGAAAGCGATTGAAGAATTAACTACAGCTTCACATAAAATTGCCGAAGAGATGTATAAAGCCGGTGCAGGCGCCCAGCAGGCTGCAGGTGCGGGAACCGCCGCACAGGAACCCCCGAAAGATAAGGATAAAGAAGACGTCGTGGAAGCCGAATTTGAAGACGTGGATAAAGACAAAAAAGAATAAATGAAAGACTACTACCGCATACTCGATATAGACAGAAACGCTGATGAGACGGAGATCAAGAAGGCATACCGGCGGCTTGCACTGAAATATCATCCTGACAGAAATCCCGGGGACAAGGTCTCCGAGGAAAAGTTCAAGGAAATAAACGAGGCATATGCCTGCCTCAGCGATCCGCAGAAAAGGGCGCACTACGACCGGTTCGGCACTGCCGAGGGCTTTGGAGCAGATACCGGATTCGGCGGATTCGGGGACTTCGGCTCCAGTTTCGGGGATATATTCGGCGAGATGTTCGGGGACATCTTCGGCGACTTTACCGGCAGGAGGAGAAGGCGGCCCGCAAAAGGGCAGGACCTTCGTTACGATCTCGAGATAGACCTTAAAGATGCAGTATTCGGCACTGAAAAAAAGATAACCATTCCGCGGTGGGAAGACTGCTCCACATGCGGGGGGACCGGCTCGAGGCCCGGAAAGGGACCCGTGGTATGCCAGACATGCGGGGGCACAGGCCAGACAAAGCTTCAGCAGGGGTTCTTTACAATCTCAAGGACGTGCGGCAGCTGCAGGGGTGAAGGCAGGATAATCACCGACCCGTGCACAAAATGCAAGGGCCAGGGCAAGGTCCGGAGAGAGCGCACCGTATCCCTGAAAATTCCCGCCGGCGTAGACACCGGCATAAGGCTCAAGGTCGCCGGTGAGGGAGAGCCCGGGACTCACGGCGGGCCGCACGGCGATCTTTATGTGGTGGTGCATGTTGAACCGCATCCTTTCTTTAAGAGAAAGGGCAATGACCTGCTCTGCGAGGTACCCATATCCTTTGTGCAGGCAGCGCTCGGCGGGGAGATCGAGGTGCCCACCATCGATGGAAAGGCGACAATCAAAATCCCCCCCGGAACCCCGTCGGGGAGGGTCTTCCATCTGAGGGGCAAGGGAGTTCCCAAGCTGGGCGGCTACGGCAAGGGCGACCAGTACATAACCGTTTTCATAGATGTGCCGAAGAAGCTCACCGCCAGGCAGAAAGAACTTCTCCGGGAATTCGCCGAAATCAGCGGGGATGAAGTCTCAAAGGGATTTATGGAGAAGATCAGAGAGTTCATTCATAACCAGAAAGAACAGGCAAATTAGAAATACAGCCATCAGCAATTGGCTGTCGGCAATCAGCAAAAACCATCAACAGGCATTTACAACTTTAATCAATTGACTAATGCTCCGTTTATTCCTTCCCCCGCCGCAGTTCGGACATTGCAGGGAATCTACTTCCCATATTTTCTTGATACATTCTCTCCATGCCTTTGACGGTATCCGTTTCGGCTCATATTCAGATACGTCTATTATTTCAACTTCCGTATCATTTTCTAATGGCTCATCCCCAGGCCTTACCATCCCCTGCTTCAGACGCATCCCTCTTGATTTGTTCGAGTACCACCCGTAATAGCGGACCATCTGAAACGATTTCTCAGGTATGTGCTGCGTTATGGCTGCGATAAATTCCTCTGCCGTATAGGCATTAAAATTCTTCTTGTTTCTCCCATGGGTCATTTTTGACCGGTAGATAACTGTCCCGCTCTCATCGTTATACGTCATCTTTTCCACGTCAGGGGTGACAGTATGGAACCGGAATTTCATGAGGGGGATATCATTATCGTAAATCCAGCTTTAAAGCAGGAACATAATGACTATCTGGTTGTTTCAAATGAGGAAGGTGAGGCAACGTTTAAGCAGCTTAAGAAATATGGCAGGACACGGGTACTGCATCCGCTTAATCCAAAATATGATGACATTGAGCTTAATAGAAAAACTGAGTATAGAATAATAGGTGTGGTAATCGAGAAAAAGAAAAAGTATCGGTAATTTTTATTGCTTTTATCCATCGGTGCACCTTGATATTTAGCATGACAATAAGTAAAATAATTATGTATATATAACATGGAGGAATATCATGCATAGAACAACCATAACATTACCGGGAGATCTTGTGAAAGAACTCATGGCTGAAGTTGATGCAAAAAGCAAAACAGAGGCTGTCATAAAGGCTGTCAAAGATGAGATCAGGACTCAGAAAAAGAAAAAAATAATGAGCATGGCAGGGAAAATGGAGTTTTCTTCTACTGCCCGTGAACTAAGACATAAGGACAAGAGAATTGGATAAAATCCTGATAGATACCTCAGTATGGATAGAGTTCTTCAAGAAAAAGGATCCTTATTTTGAAATCGTTCAGAATCTTATTGAGGAAGACAACGTGTGCTGTCTCGGCCTCATATATGCCGAGTTGCTTCAGGGTGCAAAGTCAGAAAAAGAACTGAGTACGCTTAAGGAATTCATGCATGTATTCGATTTTATCCCTGAATCTGTTGCACTATGGGAAAAGGCAGGTCTCATGTCTAAGGCATTGAGACAGAAAGGAAAAGAGATCGGTCTGTCAGACTGCTTCATCGCTTCCAGCGCTGTTTTTTACGGCGCCAGCCTCTATACCC
>WFVK01000298.1 GCA_015491705.1 Nitrospirota bacterium
TAGAATGATTCTGATTACAGGAAACACGGGATACATAGGGATGGTGATGACAGGCTTTTTCCAGAGGCATTCCCACCGGACAGCAGGGCTGGATTCCAACTATTATGAAGGAAATGAATTCTTCCCGCCGGAGGCGCAGCCGCACAGGCAGATAATAAAAGACATCAGGGACATAGATGAAAAGGACCTTGAAGGCGTTACATCCATCGTGCATTTGGCGGCGCTGTCCAATGACCCGCTCGGAGATATAAATCCGGCGCTTACCCATGAAATAAATTATCTTGCCTCGGTCAGGCTGGCGGAACTGGCAAAGAAGGCCGGGGTGCAGAGATTCATTTTCTCTTCATCATGCAGCATGTACGGCATAGCCGCCAATGACAGGCCGCTGACTGAAGAGGGGGAGCTTAACCCGATAACCGCCTATGCAAAGGCAAAGGTCAACGCGGAAAGAGATATTTCAAAAATGGCCGATGACAATTTCCACCCTGTTTTCATGCGGAATGCGACTGTCTACGGGCTGTCCCCGGGCCTGAGGCTTGACCTCGTGGTGAACAACCTGGTTGCATGGGCATATCTGACCGGCAAGGTGGCGATAATGAGTGACGGCACGCCGTGGCGCCCTATTATCCATGTGGAAGATTTCTGCAGGGCGTTTCTCTCTGTCCTCGAATCGCCTGTTGAAAAGATACACAATATGGCGTTCAACGTCGGAATAAACGAAGAGAATTACCAGATCCGGGATATAGCCGAGGAGGTAAAAAAGGTGGTCCCCGGCTGTTCCGTGGAGATTCTTAACAAGACCGGCGAGGATGAGAGAACATACCGCGTTGATTTTACAAAGCTGAAAGATACCTTCCCGGATTTCAACCCCGCGTGGAATGTGCAGAGGGGCATTGAGGAGCTTTACCGGGCATACAGGGATTTCAAACTGACACTGGAGGATTTCAACTCGCCCAGGTATTTCAGGGTGAGATGGATAAGGCATTTAATTGAAAACAAAAAACTGAATAACGATCTCAGGTGGAACTGATCGGTGTACTGATATGAAAGTTGTCATATTATGCGGCGGCAAAGGCCTGCGTTTAATATCCAAGACGGAAAATATCCCCAAACCCCTCATCGAAATCGGCGATAAACCCATCCTGTGGCATATTATGAAGATTTACTCCCATTACGGATTTAAGGACTTTGTTCTCTGTCTGGGGTATAAAGGAGACAAGATAAAAGATTACTTCATGCGTCACGACAGTTGGGAAGACGTTGACTTCACCATCAATCTTACGGACAGGGACAAGATCAAACTGCATGAAAAAGTTGAGCAGGAGGACTGGAATATTACATTTGCAGACACCGGCATTGAGACAAACACCGGGGGGCGGGTGAAACGAATCGCAAAATATATTGATGATGAGGAGTTTCTGCTTACATACGGAGACGGTGTCTCGGATATAAATATAAACGAGCTCTATGATTATCACAAGAAACATGGAAAGATAATGACGATGACATGTGTCATGCCCCAGAACCCTTTCGGAATAATCGAGATAAGCGATGATAATCTCGTTCGCCTGTTCCTGGAAAAGCCAAGGGCTAATTTCTGGATCAACGGCGGCTTTTTTGTCTGCAACAGAAAAATATTCGACTATCTTGAAGAAAATGCAATTCTGGAGGTGGAAACCATCCCCCGGCTTATCAGGGAGAACGAACTGGTTGCATACCGTTATGACAAGTTCTGGCAGTGCATGGATACCCTGAAACATGTACAGTTCCTCAATGAAAAGTGGAGCGCCGGAGAGGCTGAATGGAAGATATGGGAATAGCATTGCATAAACGCGGCGTGAGAACCTGCCGGAAAAAAACCTGACAGAGCGCGCCGGTCAGACTTATCCGTCACGCCGGTGATATTTTTTATGCGGCCGGCAAGGTCAAATCGCCTGGGTCCGGCTTGAACACACCCTTCTTTAATATATGAATAAACTGCTTATCATTATTCCGGTTTATAATGAAGAGAAGACCCTTGAAAACACTGTTTCCGCGATAACAGCCTACTTCGATGAATACTTTGCCCGCAAGGACAACGGGATTTCATATGACATTGCCATTGCCGGCAGATCAAGCACCGATAAGACCAACGAGATTGCGCAGCGCATGGAAGAGAAATACGAGAATGTCTTCTATTCGGAAATAGACCATCCGTACAAGGGCGCAAGGATACATAAAATAAGCATGACTTCCGATTATGCCTTTTATGCGTTTATTGATTGTGATTTGCCTATCAGCGTGAAAGAATTTTATACTATAGTCTCCGAGGTTGTTTATAACGGCTCTGATATGGCTATCGCCTCAAAATATGTCCCCGGCGCCCGGCAGGAACGCCCGCTTTCAAGGGTTGTTACGTCCAGGGCATATAACTTTTTGGTGCGCCTCCTGCTTCCGAAGATAAAGACCCATGACGCGTTGTGCGGGGCAAAGGCGTGGAACAGGAAGGTGGCCGAAACAGTTTTCCCCCAGGCGATGAATACCTTTTATTTCTTTGATACCGAAATCCTTTATTACTGCTTTGAGAAAGGCTACAAGGTAACGGAGATTCCTGTGTTTTACAAGGATATGAGAACGGATTCGAAGGTCAATGTCCTGAATGATTCATGGACGGTGGGGATCACCCTGCTTAAGTTTTTTGTCAGGAAGCGGATACTCGGAAAATGATATCACTGCCAAGACCATATCTGGGGAAAAAAGAGGAGAAGTATGTCCTGGACTGTGTCCGGAACAACGACATATCACAGGGGAAATACGTAAGAAGGCTTGAAGAAGCTTTTTCGCAGTTTATAGGCGTTAAATACGGCTCGGCTGTAAATAACGGCACCTCCGCCCTTCATATCGCACTTACCGCACTGGGAATCGGGCAGGGCGATGAAGTCATACTGCCTTCGCAGACCTTTATATCCACTGCTTCGGCAGTGGTATACTGCAGAGCAAAACCTGTCTTCGTCGACTGCACGGCTGATGACTGGTGCATGGACCCCGGGCTTGTGGAGAAAGCGGTTACGGAAAGAACAAAGGCTGTCATTCCCGTACACCTGTACGGAAACCCCTGTAACATGAAAGCGATACGGAAGATCGCCAGGAGACATAATATAAGGATTATCGAGGACAGTGCCCAGGCACACGGCTCGCTATATTATGGCAGGAAATGCGGCTCGTTTTCCGACATTTCATGTTTCTCGTTCTACTGTAACAAGTTGATGACAACCGGCGAAGGCGGCATATGTCTTACGAACAGCAGGGCTTTAAAGGAACGCATCGATCTTTTAAGGGCCCAGGGCAAGGACAAGATCGGGATGATCAACAAAAAGAAAAATTATCCGAAGATTCAGTTTTATCACAAACTCCTCGGTTTCAACTACCGGCTCAGTAATATCAATGCGGCTCTGGGGCTGGCGCAGTTCGAGAAACTCGACTCCGTCATTGTCCGGAAGATACGGATCGCGGAAGAATACATGCTGCTGTTCAGGAAACACGGCCTTGAGAAAGAGATTGTGTGGCAGAAGGAACAGGAAGGAGGCAGGAGCGTTTACTGGCTTTTCGGCGTGCTTGTAAGAGACGGGGATGTTCAGGACAGGCTTACAAAATATCTCAATAAAAACGGGATAGAGACCCGTTCATTTTACTATCCGCTTCATAAACATCCCTTTTTCCCTTCCGGGATAGTTGTCCGGAAAGACGGCAAGGGCGGAGGAAGTGTAACGGAGGAACTTAACGAGCGCGGCATTGTGCTGCCCAATGACATATCCATGACAAAGAGAGATATTCATAAGGTGGTCATGACCATTAAAAAATTTTTTTCATCTCACACCAGCCGTCACTGCCAGCGCATTGATGCATTTGCGGCCGGCCGCCGGATCAAGGCAACCAGCGCCGGGAGGCCGTAATCATGCAATGTGAATATCAATCCGCGGGAACGTACGAGCCACGGTCTTTTTTACAGAAACCCGCCTCCAGGCTGCTGGTCATAGGGTTTATCTTTATTGCGGCCTTCGCGGTCAGGCTCTATCATATCAACGAGCCGCTCCTTGATTTCCATCCAATACGCCAGTACCGCTCGGCTATCGTTGCAAGGGCCTTTTATTTCGACGATATGAAATCCATTCCTGAATGGAGACGGGATATAGCGATCAAAAACATGAAGAAGCAGCGCCCCCTTGAGCCCCAGGTTATGGAGCGCGTGATAGCCTTCGCCTACCGGATTGCAGGGGGAGAACATCTCTGGATTCCCCGGCTGCTTTCCACGATATACTGGCTGACCGGAGGCGTCTTTCTGTATCTGATTGCAAAGAGAACCCTCTCTGTGAATGCGGCGGTATTCGCGATTACCTTCTACCTGTTTCTTCCATTCGGTATATCCATGAGCCGGAGTTTTCAGCCGGATTCGATGATGATCATGCTGCTCCTGTTAAGCATCCTGACCATATTATGGTATGACGAGCAGCGTTCAATGCCGAGGCTGCTGACCGCGGCGCTTGTCTCATCAGCGGCAATCTTTATCAAGCCTGTCAGTATGTTTCTTATATTCGGAGGCCTTGTCTCCATTGAGATATACAGGCATGGCATATGGAGATCGGTGATAAACCGGTACTTCCCGGTCTTTACGGTTATAAGCCTTCTGCCTGCTGTCATATACATAGTCAGCGCCAAGTTCTTAATGACACAGTCACAGATCAGCTTTATTCCCGCCCTCATACTGAAAGTCTCCTTCTGGAAAGACTGGCTGGCCATGATCGGACGTGTGCTGGGTTATATTGCCTTCACAGCGGCATTCGTCGGGCTTGTAACATTCCCCAAAGGACCGGCAAAGGCCCTGCTGGCCGGTCTGTGGGCGGGTTACTTTGTATTCGGCCTGGCATTCAACACCCGGATAAGCACGCACGACTATTATACTGCCATTTTTATACCTGTAGCCGCGCTCTCCTTAAGCCCGCTGGCCGTTTCAGCGCTGAGGGGCACTGTCCGGCTCTACAGGCAACGGCGCTGGCTTGCCGCTGTTTCAGGCATCCTTTTTCTCGGAGCGGTTTTTGCCTCGGGATTTTATATGCGCAATATACAGTGGAGGGAGGTCGGTCCCGCTGGCAAGGAAAAACTGCAGGCCATAGGCGCTATAGTGGGGGTCAATCCGCAGTTTATTAAATTTCTCAGGCCCGACCTGCAAAGAGATGTGAGGGTAGCAAAGGAGATCGGAGAGATTGTCAACCACAGCACCAGGACCCTGTTTCTGACAAAAGACTATGGAAATTCCCTTGTATACCTCGGCGAGTTGTCAGGTCTTCCATGGCCTACGACCGCTTTTTTTGCTACCGTAAGGGGCTGGGGAAAGAGAGTGCTCAGCGCAGAGGAGCGTTTCAATGCCTCGGGTTGGGGTATACTCACTGAAGAGGATGAATATCTCGATCCCTCTCTGCTGGTAAAGCAGTCCGAACTTGAATACTTCATAATAACCGATGTTGAGGATTACAGAAAACAGCAGGATCTCGTGGAGTTCCTTACCGGGAATTTCCCCATACTGGTTCAGACGGACGATTATCTGATCTTTGATCTGAGAAACAGGGTTAATCCGGATAAACATACCGGCAGTGAATCCTGAATAAAACTTTGTTTAAGGTTCAGGGGTTGCCGGTTCAGGGTTAAACGGTAAACTGAAGAAAATGGAAGAGGTGGTGGATCAATGACATTGTTTACAGCATCTTACTGGCGTGTGTTCCGGGTAATCTTTGTAGTATTTTCACTTTATCTTCTGGGAGATGCATTTTTCCGGTGGGACGGTTTCAGATACTATGCGTCATTCCCTGAATTCCTTCCCGCGGTCGCCCTTGCAACCATACTGTGGACGCTTGTGGCCATGATCGCTGCCTTCCTGATATGGCTGCCGGGCCGGATACTTGAATGGTTCTGCCGGCGACTGGGATGCGGAATCAGAACGGAACATCTGCTGCTGTGGGTATGTATTTCGGTATTGCTGGGAGCGGCGGTCTGGCTCGGCAAACGGCTTTTATGGGAGGGCTTGGTAACCACGCTGCAATTGAAGCTGGGGCTGTTTTTGTGCGTAGTTCTGGCGGCCATATTTCTGACATGGCTCTTCCGTAACAGTATGACTGTCATTCAGGAGCGGATAACTCCCCTCGTATGGCTGTTCAGTATCTGGTTTTTGCTGTCCGTGCCGCTTGTGGCCTATACTGCATGGGTAAAAGGGGCTGAGCACCCTGTGCCGCAAAAAGTCCGGCAATCCGCGGTGAGGGGAGGTGACCGGCCCAACATTATACTTGTCACTTTCGATACCCTTACGGCCCGGGACATGTCGGTTTACGGTTATAAGCGGCCGACCACACCGTTTATCAGCAAATGGGCGGAGAGCGCATCGCTGTTTACCAGGACTTATTCAGGCAGCAATTTTACCACACCGACGACTGCCACTCTCATGACCGGCAAGAGGGTATGGACACATCGGACATATCATCTGAAGGGTTCCAAACCACTGAAGAATGATATTGAAAACCTGCCGTTGATGCTGAGAAAAGAGGGTTATTACAACATGGCCTTTATCGTGAATCCCAAGGCGTCGGTCAAAACATTGGGCGTCTCGGAGAGCTTTGACATAGCGCCGCTTCCAACGGAGTTCAGCACCGCCGTCTCTTTATTTGAGATTATCAATAAGTTTCTCTACAGGTCATTCGGCGACAAAATCGCACTGCACGACTGGATTATAAAAGAAGATTTTATACTGCGAAGGCTCGTGGACATGATTTCCCAGGACTTCTCGATAACGCTGGTTCCCCCCGGCAATGCCTTCAAGCGTTTCTTTGAGACCATAGACAATACCCCTGACAGGCCGTTCTTTGCGTGGATTCATCTTATGCCGCCTCATTATCCGTACCTGCCTCCCGAACCATACATGGGCATGTTCGACCCTTCGCCTAAGATGAGGACTTACAAGAGCCAGTGGGAGATATACACCGATCATTCCCCTGCAAAAATGCGTCCGGGAATAAATACATTCAGGGCGAGATATGACGAATTCATCAGATATTCCGACAAGGAGTTTGAAAACTTTATCATGCAACTGACGGCAAAAGACAATTTGAAAAACACTGCAATTATTTTCTCTTCAGATCATGGAGAGAGCTTTGAGCATAACTATGTAGGGCACAACGGACCTCACCTTTATGAACAGTTTACCCATATCCCACTTGTCATCAAACGGCCGGGCCAGACAGAGGGACGCGTGATCAATGATCCGGTGGAACAGATAGACATCCCTGCCACGATCCTGGATATAGCGGGCATACGGGTGCCTTCATGGATGGAGGGACGCTCACTGCTGCCTCTCACGAAGGGCGAAAAGCTCCCACCGAGACATGTCTTTTCCATGAATTTCGAGAAAAACCCCAGCCGGGGGCAGCAGATCACCTCAGGCACCATAGCGCTGTGGGAAGGAGACTACAAGCTTATACATTATCTCGAGAAAAACAAGTCCCTGCTTTTCAACCTGAAAGATGACCCGGATGAACTGAACAATCTGTTTGACAGTGAGCCGGAAAGGGGCAGGAGGATGCTTGGCGTAATCCTGGATAACCTTGGGGAAGTCAACGAGAAAATCAGCAGGGGAGAGTGACCGGTTTCAGGAGTATGAATAAAACGGCATCGCTGATAATATCTTACCTCAAGGTGTTCCGGCTGGTCTTTGTTATGTTTTCCCTTTTCCTGATGGGAGACGCATTCTACCGGTGGGACGGGTTCAGTTATTATGCTTCTTTTTCCGAATTCCTGCCGGCTGTCGCGCTTGTATCAATCTTGTGGACCGGCGTGGCCGTGTTTGCCGCTCTGCTGGTATGGCTGCCCGCCGCGGCGGTGGAAGCATGTTGCCGCCGCACAGGTTGCAGGATCAGGGCA
>WFVK01000299.1 GCA_015491705.1 Nitrospirota bacterium
AAAGGCCATGGAAGCAAAAGAGGCGCAGGCTTGAAATGTGCACATTGCATTGCATAAGCGGGCGGGCCGTGGTTTTATGCAACCGCAAGGGTTATTGCAGGGTTTAAGTTAAGGTTTTATGTAAGCGAATGAGATGGATATTTTCAGGAAAATAGCCGAAAGAAAGATACAGGAGGCTATGGAAGAGGGCATGTTTGACGACCTTCAGGGAAAGGGCAAGCCCCTTGTCTTTGAAGATGAGACATGGATTCCGGAAGACCTCAGGGTTGCCTACAGGGTACTGAAAAATTCGGGTCACGTGCCTCCGGAGCTTGAACTGAGGAAGGAAATCGTAACCCTCAGGAATTTCATCGATACACTGGATGATGATAAGGAACGCCTGAAAAAACTCCGGGAGCTCAATTTCAAGATCATCAAACTGAACATGATCAGGAAAAAGCCGCTCAACCTGGAGGAGTTTCCCCAATACGAAAACAGGATAATCGAGAAAACGGTTTTTTCATGATACATGCAACCCTTTTTAAAGTTCAGGGGTTCAGGGTTCAAAGGTTACAAGGTCACGGGATACTTAATCCCGCGGGTTAACCTTAACGTGGCATAAAGGGGCGGGAGAAGATTTTGCGACTGTAAGGTTTTATCACATTCCATGAAGGGGGCTATATGAACAACCATGCTAAGAAACTGATTTTTCTTGTATTGCTGTCGATTGCTTTACTGGCGGCGGGCTGTGCCGGCAAAAAGAAGGTTGAGGACATGGAAAAGACGCAGAAAGACATACTTGCCAGGCTCAGCGCCGTTGAAAAAAGCCAGAAGGAAATCATGAAGATGTTCAGACGGGGGAAACGGAGAGTCGATTACAACAGGGTATATAAGATTCCTGTCGGCAACTCCGCTGTCCGGGGCAATCCCGATGCCCCTGTGACAATCGTCGAGTTTTCAGACTTCCAGTGTCCTTACTGTGCAGGACTCCAGCCGACCCTGAAGAAGGTGCTCACGGCCTATCCGGACGACGTGAGGCTCGTTTACAAGGATTTTCCACTGTCACGACTGCACAATCAGGCTGAAAATGCCGCCAGGGCAGCGCGCGCAGCAGGAGAACAGGGAAAATACTGGGAGATGCACGACCTCATTTTTGAAAACAACAATAAGCTCAGCGATGACATGTTCAGAGAACTTGCGGAAAGGCTGAATCTCGATATCGCCAGGTTTATGGCTGACTACAGGAGCAGACGGTATGACAAACAGATACAGGAGGATATTAATCTCGGCAGGAGCATCGGCGTAACAGGCACGCCCACGCTCTTTATTAACGGAAAGAGGATGAGATCCAGGTCTTTTAATGACTTCAGGGCCGCTATCGAGGCAGAGCTGAAGAAGCAGCAGAAGAATCAAGGCCCGCCCGTCCCCTGAACCTTTATGCGGCATTAATCTTGGGGCATTTGAAGTAACCCTCTTACTCCCTCCCCTTTAACCTGCGGGGGGAGAGCAACCCACGTTGACCCCTGAACCTTAAACAGGGTTTCCCGTCAGGCTCCGCCGCGCCACGCCGGCGATATTTTTTTATGCCGGTGTAAGGTAAATATTGAAACAGGCACGCCGCCGCGGCGAAATAGTAGTATAATTACCTTAAAGGTCTTAAATGTCCCGTTAACAGAAACCCGCACAAAGGAGGACACCATGCCTGACATTCTTTCGAGGGAAGAACTTAAAGCGATCGACGCCTACTGGCGGGCGGCAAACTACCTCTCGGTAGGACAGATATATCTCTATGACAACCCCCTGCTTAAGGAGCCCCTCAAGCTGCAACACATCAAGCCCCGGCTGCTCGGCCACTGGGGCACTACGCCGGGGCAGAATTTTATTTACGTGCATCTCAACCGCATCATCAGGAATCTGGATGTCAACATGATCTATATTTCAGGCCCCGGGCACGGAGGCCCCGGGCTGGTGGCCAACACCTACCTGGAGGGGACATACAGCGAGTTTTACCCCAATGTCTCACAGGATGCCGTGGGCATGAAGAGACTCTTCAGGCAATTTTCCTTTCCCGGCGGAATCCCCAGCCATGCAGCGCCTGAGACACCGGGCTCCATCCATGAGGGAGGCGAACTCGGTTATGCCCTGTCGCATGCCTACGGCGCGGCCTTTGACAATCCTGATCTGATAGTTGCCTGCGTGGTCGGTGACGGTGAGGCCGAGACCGGCCCGCTTGCCACCGCCTGGCATTCAAACAAGTTTCTTAATCCCGTTCACGACGGCGCGGTGCTTCCCATCCTGCACCTGAACGGATACAAGATAGCCAATCCGGCCGTCCTGGCGCGTATCAGCCATGAAGAGCTGGAGAGCCTGTTTACCGGCTACGGGTACAAGCCATATTTTGTTGAAGGGGACGAGCCGGAGGCAATGCACCAGTTAATGGCTTCTACACTGGACAGGGTCTTTCAGGAGATCAGGGCGATCCAGGACAATGCCCGCACCAGCGGTGTCCCCACCCGCCCGCGGTGGCCGATGATTATCCTCAGGACCCCCAAGGGCTGGACAGGTCCCAAGGAAGTGGACGGCCTGAAAACCGAGGGGTTCTGGCGCTCCCACCAGGTACCCTTTGCAGAGATGGCGGCAAAACCGGGACATGTGAAACTGCTTGAAGAATGGATGAAGAGTTACAGGCCCGAAGAACTCTTTGACGAAGATGGCAGACCTGTCCCGGAGATTGCAAATCTGGCGCCGAGGGGAAACCGCCGCATGGGCGCCAATCCCCATGCCAACGGAGGCGCTCTGCTCAAGGACCTGAAGATGCCCGACTTCCGGGACTATGCGCTTGAGGTACCGGGGCCCGGCCAGGTCTTCGGGGAGGCCACACGTGTTATGGGACAATTTCTGCGGGACATAATGAAGCTCAACAAAGACGCCCGGAACTTCCGCGTGATGGGGCCGGATGAAACCGCATCGAACAGGCTTACCGCGCTGTTTGAAGTAACCGACAGGGCATGGATGGCTGAAACCATCCCTGAAGACGACCACCTTGCTCCTGACGGCAGGGTGATGGAGATTCTCAGTGAACATACCTGCCAGGGCTGGCTCGAGGGGTATCTCCTCACCGGCCGCCACGGTTTTTTCTCATGCTACGAGGCATTCATACATATCGTTGACTCCATGTTCAATCAGCATGCCAAGTGGCTGAAGGTCTGCAAGGAAATCCCCTGGCGCCGGCCTGTCGCATCCCTGAACTACCTGCTTACATCCCATGTCTGGAGGCAGGACCACAACGGCTTTTCGCACCAGGACCCGGGGTTTATCGATCACGTTGTCAACAAGAAAGCGGATATCGTCCGCGTCTATTTCCCCCCGGATGCCAACACCCTGCTTTCCGTGACCGACCACTGCCTGAGAAGCCGCGATTATGTCAACGTGATCGTGGCCGGCAAGCAGCCGCAGCCGCAGTGGCTCGATATGGACGCCGCAGTAAAGCACTGCACCTCAGGCATAGGCATCTGGGAATGGGCCAGCAGCGACAGGGGCATTGCCCCCGACGTGGTGATGGCCTGTTGCGGAGACGTTCCGACAATCGAAACCCTTGCGGCCGTTGAACTGCTCCGGAGGTATGCGCCCGACCTGAGAGTGCGCGTGATCAACGTGGTCGACCTGATGACGCTTCAGCCCAGGGAAGAGCATCCCCACGGCCTGTCCGACAGCGAGTTCGACACACTTTTCACCACTGACAAACCGATTATCTTCGCATACCACGGCTATCCGTGGCTCATACACCGCCTGACCTACCGGAGGACGAATCACAAAAACCTGCACGTGCGGGGTTACAAGGAGGAAGGAACAACCACCACGCCCTTTGACATGGTTGTGCGCAATGACCTGGACCGCTTTCACCTTGTATCTGACGTGATAGACAGGGTCGAAAAACTCGGGTATGCGGCCGCCTACGCCAAACAGGCCCTGCGTGACAAACTGATCGAGCACAGGGAATATATCACGAAATACGGCGAGGACATGCCGGAAATCAGGAACTGGACCTGGAGCAAGTGAACTCATGGTGTTTTCGGATACAGCAGATATTCGCCTGCCGTAAGACCTTATATAAAGCGATGGGATATTGGAAATATGCCTATATTGGAATAAATAACAGACCTGAAAAACAAATTGCTGCGGGTGCACTGTCAGACGTGATTGACATTGTTCGAAGAATCCGATATTCTGTGGAAGTATACAACAAGTCAACAATGTATACACAGGTTGCCTCTTTATGAAAATAATAATCGCTGATAGCTGCTCGCTGATTCTTTTGTCTAAGTGCTCTCTGCTTGCTCATCTTGCCGGGAATTTTATTGTCATTATTCCCGAGGCTGTTTTAAATGAAGTTGTAAATAATGAGGCTGTAGAGAAATTCCCGGACGCAAAAATTATATTGTCTCTTGTGTCTGCAAAGAAAATCAAAGCTGTTAAGGTGAAAGCAGAAGAGAAATCATTTCCGGTATCCATAGACAGGGGGGAGATGGAGGCATTGGTATTGGTGAAGAAAACAAAAGGGGCCATTTTGGCAACCGATGACGGTAAAGCCATAAAAGCATGCAGGTATTTTAATTTGCCGTTTATTATATCGCCGAGGATAGTTATGGAATTATACCGTTTGGATTTAATCGACTTTAAAAAAGCAAAATTATCCATTGAAAAAATGAAGATTATCGGCAGATATTCTCCTGATATTATTGCAGATGTATTGCTTGAGCTGGAGGTGTTGAGAAATGCTTAAACCGACAACCGTCAGACTTCCGGATGACTTTATCAAAGAGCTGTATAAATTCATCAAGGATATGAAGCTTGATAAGTCCACATATCTGAGAGAAATCCTGAAAAAGGGGTTTGAAGAGGATAAGTGTGAGAGACTTTTGTCACGATATCAGGAGGGGGAACTTTCTGCGGCAGAGGTATGTAAAATGCTCGGGGTCTCTCCATGGGAATTCTTTAATCTGCTCAAAAAGAGAAACATGTCGCTGAATGTTGCCCTCGAAGATTTGCTCGATTCGGGGAAGCTGGCCTGATGGTCGGGCCGTCAGGTATAAGAATGATATGATAAGGAAAATAACTGGCCGTGCTTGTTCAAAAGGCAGGAAGAAAATCACCATGCCTTTTATTATTAGTCCTAAAACAAGCGAGGTTTTATAATGAGCTGGTTAGCACGTCATCATAGTCATTTTCAGTCATAATTTTTTGTGCCGATCATCTATTATCAGACCGGTTGGTGGGGTGAAAATCCGATTAATCCTGTCATCGAGTCTGAAACACCATTTTGCAGAGATTAATTCGGCTGAAATCATGGATTTCCGGCGCACCTGTCCTGCTTTAATTCTTTAATTTTTCAGTTTATCCCGTAGACGGTTTATGTAATTGATAGCCGCCGTATTCTCTCCCATGCTCTGAAGAAATCTCTAAGCCATGCATTGTACCCAAGCAATCGATATACTATCTTTCTTCCTGTCCTGATTATCTGGGCAGGAAGCAGTATCACTGTATGCAGAAACCTGCGAAACTCCATCTTTATTAATTCGTTTCCACGTGCCTTATTGGGCATCAACATTCCAAACCATGACTTCAGGTTCCACGCCAGCGCCGCCATCACCATGTACGCCCAGTTGCTCTCCAAATCCCGCACCGGCACTCTCATCGCATTCACTCCGTTTTTTAATTGCTCTATTACATTCTCCTGATTGCATCGTTCATTTGCCAGCCTCACTACCTCTGCTGCCGTCAAATCCCTCCGCGTTGTGATATAGAAAAAATATCTGATATCATCAAATAACACTGTTTCCCCTTTCTCTATACTGAGATTCTTTCTCACTACCACCATCCGGTATGTCCGCTTACACTTCACCGGCTTGTATTCAAATTCAGACACCTGTTCACTCTCCAGCTTTATGTTCCTGAATTCACGCTTACGCACTATCTGTTCTTTAATATTTTCAGGTTTCAACCGCTCTTTTGTCTTTACCTCATATTTCGGCTCTCGCTTTAATTCCTTCCAATTGCCCTCAGGAATATCTTCCGCTCGTTTTACAAATCCTTTGCACGCATCCATGCCAAATAAAAAATCTACGACTTCTGCCCACCTGTCAAAATTCTTTGTCAATGAAAAATCCGTGTCACCCCGTACACATATCTTCTTCGCATAAGGCTTCACCAAATCTATAGCTCGGTCTATCCATTCCGCTGCCCCCTGGTGGCTCGGCTCATTCCCCGGACGGTTCACCATGTACAGAACCTCTTTGGTGTTTGCCAATGAGATTATCAATGGCCCATATCCCCATATCCCGTCGTGCGATATCTCCATCCCCTTTTTGCACTCCCCAAGCGTCCGCGCTATTGTTCCGTCTACATCTATCAACGCTTCCTCCAGTCCCCCTTTTCTGCCTTCTGCCCACACACGCTTCCGGCTTGTGTTTATGCACTCCATCAATATTTCTATTCCCTCCCTGTCAAACCGGCGTGTGAAATCTCCTGCCGTCGTAGGATCAGGTATCCTCTGTGCTCCCAATGCATTCATAAATACTTCATCATTCCTTCTTAACTCTATATCTTCCAGACGCATCCCCCCTGCCAATATGTTATAGGCTATGTTTAATACATGATCTGATTCATGATAGGGAACATGTACCTTTAGTAACTTCAGCTTTGCATTGATCTCTTTGACCAGTCCGATCTTCTTTACCATCTGATGGAATACTCCTATCCCCCCGCAATTGATCCCCTGTGTCTTCTCGCTCATTTCGTAATGTATGTTGCTGCCCTTCATTATTGGCTCTGCTTGGTCTTTCCACTGTTTCCTCCCCAGACGACGTTCAATCCTCCGTTTACGATTCCTGATTATTTTGCTATACTTACGTTTAATTATTCGGTTCACTTGAAATGCCCCTTTCTTTGGTTAGTCTTTTTTTTCGTGCTTCTATTTTAACCAATAGATTCGGGCATTTCTATCTTCTACTGTTATGGGGCTTTATAAATCACGCTTGTGTAAGGTCTAG
>WFVK01000300.1 GCA_015491705.1 Nitrospirota bacterium
ATTATCAACACTTCAATTTATGTCGCCGCAGCATCCAGAGCAATCCCTCAGTGAAAGCGCTGGTTTAATGTATAATTTTTCTGTAAAAGACGTTGATGAAGAGCACAAAAGGCTAACTGATGCGGGTCTGGTGTCAATGGTCATCGAAAAATGTACAGGTTTCGGTCATTGAAAAATGTACAATTAAGCAAGAGAACATCCTCATATTTAATCAATTGATAAAGTTTTCATAAAAAAGAGGGTTCTTCTCAGAAAGACGGCCTCACAGAATCGCTTTAGAGCCGGCTTTTTTGTTCCACCTATACACAGGCATACCCCTTCAAGTATTGTTTTTCTCTTTATAGCCCTTCATCCTGTAGCTGTTGCCCTTGATGTTGATGACCCGGCAGTGATGAAGGAGGCGGTCAAGAATGGCAGTTGCAATGACTGGATCGCCAAACATCTCCTCCCATTCCGAAAAACTCTTGTTCGACGTTATGATCGTGCTGGCACGTTCATAACGATTGGAGACAAACTGAAAAAAGAGGTGCGCCTCTTCACGATCAATGGGCATATAGCCCACTTCATCAACGACGACGAGGGCGCTTTTGTAATAGCTTCGTCCCCGGCCTATTCTTGATGCTTCAGCATCTTTCCTGAGTTTTCCAACCAGATCCGACATGGTGGTAAAATAGATGCTCAGTCCAGAATAACAAGCCTTAATCGCCAGAGCCGTTGCCAGGTGTGTCTTTCCCACCCCAGGTGGCCCCAGAAAGATCACATTCTCATGCCGCTCGATAAGGTCGAGATCAAAGAGGTTCATTACCCATCGTTTGTCCAGGGAATCATGGAAGCCGAAGTCGTACTCTTCGATCGTCTTTTCGAAGGGCAATCCCGCTATTTTCATCGCTGTGCGTACCCGCCGCTCTTCTTTCGCGGTCACCTCCTCCTGCAGCAAGCGATCGAGAAAGCCAAGGTAGGATTGATCCTTCGCTTCGGCTTCATCGGCAATGAAAGAAAGCGTCTCTTCGATTTTTGAAAGCCGCAAACGACTAAGATTCTCTGCAATGCGCTCCATAATCAGTTCAGACATGGCTCACCTCCGCCAGAACATCGTACTCGGACAAAGGCCGCTTCTGCACCAATTCATCCATTATACCATGCTTCAGGAGCCCCCGGGTGGCCTTTCCCTTGACGGGGGATATCCGGTATTTGCGCTTTATCTGCTCTCTATCCGTCTTCAGGGCCCCATAGAAGCGTGGATCGGCCACCACACACCCTTTCCCTCCAGGGATTCGATAGACGACCAGCTCCGTGTCGTCATGAAATATGCGGAGGATGCCCTCCTTGACCTTAAGAAGGACTTTACTGCCTACATATCTGTGGGGGACAACATACAGGTTCCCTCCGAAAGAGACCTGACAATCCTTATACACCTTCCGGATTACCTTCCCGGATGTATCATAGGGCCGGTTCGGCACCTCTCCCAGATGAGGCTTTTCAAGCAAAAAACGCTCTCTGACACGCTGGCGGGTCGTACCATGGATACGGTCAGACGCCACACTGTCCAGCCAATGGCGGATGTCCCGGTTAACGGAGGCCAGATCACCGTACCGATAGCCGCGCCAGAAACGCTCTCGAATATAGTGTATGGGACGCTCCACCTTCCCCTTGTACCACGGCGAATAGGGTGGACATGCAACAGGCTTGAAGTGGTAATGAACTCCGAATTCAAGCATCGTCTCATTGAATACGGCCTTCCTTACATGGCGACCGATTACCACGTTCTTCATGTTGTCATAGATGATCTCGCCCGGCACCCCGCCAAACCAGCCGAAGGCATTCCGGTGGGCATCCAGAAACCGGCCCTTGGCACACCGCTCCATAAACTCAACATACATCTGTCTCGAATAACCGAGTACCATGACGAAGGCATACACCGTTTCCTCCTTCCCCTCAGATGAGATGACTTTGAAGTCCCCGAAGTCCACCTGTGCCTGAAGACCGGGAATCGTCTCAAATCGTACATAGGCAATACGGTCCCGTTTCTCCTTTACCTTCCTTACATACCGCTTGACCGTCTCATAGCTCCCCTTATACCCCTGTGTGACAGCCAACTCATATATCCGGGTCGCCTGATAGTTCTCCTGCGACAGCCAATCATTTATGAGCTGATGATAGGGCTGCAGGGCGGAATGCCGGTTAATCGTAGCGTACCGGGGAAACTCTTTGTTCCGAAAATAACGTTCCCATTCCATTTCTTGTTAAAGCGCCGCATCCCGCATAAAATGGTAGAATGGCTGGCTGAAGCTTAAAAAATTTGTTCCTCGTGCTCTGTGGCAACATTCCTTTGTTCTTACAACCAGCCAGGTCAGTTTCGCTATCGGGGTCTCAGGCCGCCAATTGATTCCGACCTCATGCTCTACCATTCGGCTGGATCACTGTTCAGAGGTTTATGCCACTTTTTCCGCCAGCGACACTTCATATCCCAGATTCTTTATCCTGTTCACGTGGTGCCTGAGCACCCTTGTTTTATTGCGATTGTCCAGATAACTCTCTCCAAGCTCTTTATACGTGACCCCGTCCTTCAGGATGTGATATGCGATCACGAGTATCTTATGCCCTATGGCAATGACTGCCCTCTTGGCTCCCCGCCTCGATTTGAGCTTGTAATACTTGTCCTTTAAATACGAGCCCTTGGTTTGAGACGCGCATAATGCACATTGAGTCAATATGGCCTTTATCCATTTGTTCCCGGGCGTAGTCCTGCCGGATTTTCTCCTGCCGGCGCTCTCGTTGTTGCCGGGACTCATCCCAGCCCATGACGATAGATATATCGCAGAAGGAAACTTGGTCATGTCTGTACCTATTTCGGCTATTATCGTTTCCGCCGCTTTTTCATTGACCCCGGGGATGGTATCCAATAACGCTACGGATTCCCGAAGGTTGTTATCCTGCGTAAGTTTGTCTATCTCCAGGTCTATTTCCGTTATCAGAGCCTCCATGTATTCTATGTGCTTGAGGCTCAGTCCGATCATCGCCCTGTGGTGTCCAGTCGTCCTGCTGTTGAAAGCCCTCTTCAGGTCATCCTTTTTCTTCGATAGTTTCCCTTTGGCCAGGCCCCTCAAATCCTCCACATCGCTGTTGCCGTTTATAATCGCCTTCAACATCTTGCGCCCTGAGACTCCAAAGACATCGGAGGCCGCAGAGGAAAGTTTTATGTTCGCATCTTCAAGATATCTCTGAAGC
>WFVK01000301.1 GCA_015491705.1 Nitrospirota bacterium
GAACCCTGAACCAGCTAACCCCTGAACCTCAAACAGGGTTTTACGCCGGGCTCTCCAGCCGGTTTATGCAAGGTTAAGGTTCACTGACACTTAACCTTGAGATTTATTTGATTCCAGCCCCTTCTTTTATGTCCCTGTCCGGGATCAGTACGGATAATTCACCACTGCTGTCCACGGCCGCAAGCAGCATGCCCTGCGACTCCACACCCATTAATTTTACCGGCTTGAGGTTTGTAACCACGACTATCTTTTTCCCGTTCAGTTCCTCCGGGGTATACGACCTGCCGATTCCGGCCACTATCTGCCTGTCCCCGCCTGTATCCACACGGAGCCTGATCAACTTGTCCGATCCCTCAACCCGTTCTGCCTGGAGAACCCTGCCGATTTTAAGCTCTGCTTTTGCAAAGTCATTGATTGTTATCAGGTTGTCCTTTTCAGTCGCCTTCCGGCCGCTTTTTCGCGGCGGCGGTGGTTTCCCCTCATTTGCAGGGGCCTGTTTTCTGAAGTTTTTCTTTAAATCTATCCTTGGAAACAGGGCACTGCCTTTTTGTATCTTTGTGCCGGGCTTCAGCCATCCCCACATGCCGGCCTCCTGAAGCTTCAGGGAGCTTATTTTCTGATGGAGGCCGAGCTGCGCCCATATATTGTCTGCTGTATCAGGCATGAACGGATACAGATAGAGCGAGAGGAGCCTCAGGGATTCGGCAAGGGTGTACAGGATGTTCGAGAGAGTGTCTTCATCTTTTTCCTTCCAGGGAACGGTTGCCGCAATATATTCATTTATCTCGGCCATGACCTTCCACAGGTGTGTCAATGCGTGGTGAAACTGCACCCTGCCCAGATATCCGTCAATGGCCGGGGTCATGCCCGTGTCCGATTCTCCGGAAAACCATGCCCTGATCCTCCCCTCCAGGCCCTCCCTGTCTCTGGCCTGCACCGGCGCGGGGATGGTCCCGTTCCTGTATTTCTCTATCATGGTCAGCGTGCGGCTCAGTAAATTGCCGAGGTCGTTTGCAAGGTCGGTGTTGATACGCTTTGCCAGGGCCTCCTCTGAAAAGTCGCCGTCAAGCCCGAACGGCACCTCCCTGAACAGGAAATACCTGAAGGCATCCACACCGTATTTGTCCGCCATTGCGGCCGGGTCAACGACATTGCCGAGGGACTTTGACATCTTCTCCCCGCTGACCGTCCACCAGCCGTGGGCAAATATGTTGCCGGGCAGGTCCCATTCAAGGGCCATGAGCATTGTGGACCAGTAAACCGCGTGGGTTGTGAGGATGTCCTTGCCCACGAGGTGGTGCTCAGCAGGCCACCATGCAAATCCCCCTTCACCCCCGCCCGGAGGCGCGAGGTACCTGGTTGCGGAGTAATAATTCAGGAGCGCATCAAACCATACATAGGCCACAAAATCCTCATCAAAGGGAAGGGGCACACCCCACGAAAGCCTTGATTTCGGCCTTGATATGCAGAGGTCTCCAAGGTCGTTGTTTTTCAGAAACCCGAGGACTTCATTCCTGCGCGTCCCGGGCAGTATGTAAGACGGGTTATCCTCAATATATCTGATGAGCCTGTCCTGGTATTTCGACATGAGAAAGAAATAGTTTTCTTCCTGTATCCGCTCGACAGGCCGCCTGCATTCAGGGCACTTGCCGCCTGTGATCTCCTTCTCCGTCCAGAATCTTTCATCAGGCGTGCAGTACCAGCCGGAGTAGGCCCGCTTGACTATTTCGCCTTTTTCAAGGAGGCGCCGGAGGACCTCCTGAACGGTTTTCTTATGCTCGGCGTCGGTCGTGCGTATGAATGCATCATTCGAGATATTCAGTCTTTGCCACAGGGACCTGAAATTCTCGACCATGATATCAGCGTGTTCCTGCGGGGTCCTCCCCCTCTCATGCGCGGCCTTGTCGACCTTCTGCCCGTGTTCATCCGTGCCTGTCAGGAAAAATACGCTTTTCCCCTTCAGCCTGTTGTATCTTGCAAGGATGTCCGCGGCGATGGTTGTATATGCATGCCCGATATGGGGGACATCATTGACATAATAAATGGGCGTGGTGATATAAAACTTCTTCATAGGCTAATGTTTCTTCTTTTTCCAGAACCTCCTGCGCTTACTGAAAGGCCTGCCCCTGTCCCTCCGGGGGGTGCCCTCCGTATTCCCGGCCTCCCCGGGTTCAGCCGCAGCAGCGGGTTCCGGCCTTTCGCTGGCGGCTGCCTCCGGCGGCGGATTCCTTTTTTTTCTCCTGCGCTTCCGCCTCCGCCTGCCGGCGGACTGTTCAGGCTGTGCGGATGTGCCCGCCTTTCTCTCCCCCGCGGGGGTAGCGCTTTCTGTTGAAGATACGGGAGGGCCGTCTTCCCCTGTGCCCCCAGGGGTGATTTCATCCGTATCAGCGACCTGAATATCGTCACCGGCTGTTGCAGTGTCTCCCTCAGGTGCGGAGACGCCTGTCTCTTCATCGGAGTCCCTGTATTCATAACCCAGGCAGCACATCAGCCTGCCGCAGATGCCGGAAAGCTTGCTTTGATTTATCGACAGGTCCTGCTCTTTGGCCATCCTGATCGTTATTGGCTCGAATGATGTAAGAAACTGGCTGCAGCATGTCTGCCTGCCGCAGACCCCTATGCCGCCGAGCATCTTCACCTCGTCCCTTACACCGATCTGTCTCATTTCAATCCGCGTCTTGAATCTCGCGGCAAGGTCCCTCACAAGTGCCCTGAAGTCTATCCGGCCGTCCGCGGTGAAATAAAAAATGAGCCTCTTCCTGTCAAGGGTGCTCTCCGTGGTCACCACTTTCATCTGTAGATTGTATTCCTTTGCCTTTTCAACGCAGAATGCCTTTGCCTCCTCCTCAAGCACCTTATTGTTCCTGACCGTCTCGAAGTCCTCTTCCGTGGCCACCCTGATAACCTTTTTCAGGGGCTCCCTCGGGTTTTCAATTGTATGCCTTGGCAGGGCCACAGTCCCCAGACTCAGGCCCATCTCCGACTCGACAACCACCCTTGTGCCGCGGGATACATCGATATCGCCGACTTCAAATGTATATATTCGCCCGCAGGGCCTGAACCTTATACCGACCACTGCACGGCCCTCTGCGGCCTCAGCCTCTTTGGGCAGTTCTGTTACATTACTGTTGGTTGAACCGTTCTCCGGCATTTGTCTTTTTCCGTGCCTTCTCTCATTCACCCCCCAGGGGCGGGATGAGCGGCCTAATTCTTCCTCCTGCCGAGTGTTTTCTTCAGGAGCATGCTTGTGTAGTTGAAAGTCAACTGCCTGTTCAGATTGAAATCCAGCTTTCTTTTTATATTATAAAGCTCCCGCGCCAGTTTTAGTATATCCTTCAGTGCAGCCCCCCTG
>WFVK01000302.1 GCA_015491705.1 Nitrospirota bacterium
TTGATATACTTGTCATGATGATTCCCCGGATCAGGTTTAAAAAGAAGCAGATGGAGAGGGCGGCCCGGGGGGGATTCCTTACAGCAACGGACATTGCGGAGTATCTTGTGAAAAAAGGCATGCCTTTCAGGGAGGCACACGCTGTCACGGGCCGGATCGTCAAGTACTGTCTTGACAGGAACAAGACACTCGATACTATTGAGCCGGATGAGCTGAAAGCCTTTTCAGAACTGATCGGCGGCGATATCGCCGGGTATATCACGGTGGAGAACTCTGTTAATGCCAAGAGGTCTCCCGGCGGCACGGCAAGACAGTTGGTCCTTGCGCGGATAAGGAATATAAAAAACAAGAGAAAGCGGAGGCCCGGAGGTGGAAAACCGGCGGTACGCAAAAGATAGGCCGGGCCTGCGGTGTTTTTACGTTTTCGGGCTTCTGCTCCTCGTGTTGCTTGCATCATGCGGCAGAAGAGGCGATCCCGTGCCACTCTCCCCCTATGACGGCGGGAGGACTGTTGATGAAAACACAGGAGGCGCTGATCATCCCGTAGAGGAGAAGCTTATCATAAAGGACGGCACCGGTGCGGAGAAGGCCGCGGCTGTCACGCCGGCCTCCCCCGCGGGGTTGAGGGGGGTGTATACGCAAAAAGGAGTTATCCTTACATGGAATGAGATCATGGGACAGGATGTCAGATTCTACAGGATTTACCGGTCCACTGGCGGAGAGTACGTTCCGGCGGGAGATACGGTTACACCGGCATTCACTGACAGGAACATAGAAAAACACAGGAAATATTATTACAGGGTGACTGCTGTCGCCGGGGCCGAGGGGCCGCCGTCGAAAGAGATTCAGATCGTAACGGATGAACCTTAAACAGAGAATCACCTGCTCCGGCTGTTATCTCTTTCGGGTTTGTCTTAACCTTAACGTTGCATAAACCGGCAGGAGAGCCCGTCGTAAAACCCTGTTTGAGGTTCAGGGGTTAGCTGGTTCAGGGTTCAAGGGTTATAAGGCGAAGGAAATTACTCCTCCCCTTAAGCTAAGGGGAAGCCGGGAGGGGTTACTTTATAACATGCCGTGCGGGGTATTTCCTCTGGGAATCGCAGATAAAGCTTTTCCGCCGGGCTCTCCGGCATGCGGGCGATGGTGTTATGCAACTGTAAGACTAATGATTAATAGAAATGTAAAGGAAGCATGAGAATGAAGGAGAAGATACAAAAGGCCTTTAGGGACAGTATAACCATAAAACAAAAATTTGTTGACGACAATATCGACACTATTATCGAGGTATCCAACCTTCTTGCAGAGATATTCAACCGGGGCGGCAAGCTCCTGCTCTTCGGCAACGGGGGCAGCGCCAGTGACGCGTCTCATATTGCGGCCGAGTTTGTCAACAGGTTCAGAAAAGAGCGCCCTGCATTCCCTGCCATTGCCCTTAATACGGATACGGCCGTCCTGACTTCCATTGCAAACGATTATGATTACTCGGATATTTTCGTGCGCCAGTTAAAGGCCATTGCCCAGGAAGGCGATGTTGTGATTGCCATAAGCACGAGCGGGAGCTCGCAGAATGTCATAAAGGCCGTTGAGGCGGCAAGGATAAAGAAACTGCGGACGATTGCGTTTACAGGCGCAAAGGGGGATAAGCTGGCCTGCAGATGTGATTATATATTTGCCGTTCCATCCAATAATACCCCAAGAATACAGGAGACCCATATCACCCTTGGACATGTCCTCTGCCAGATGGTGGAGGAGATACTCTTTGAAGCCTACAGGCGAAGGGATAAGTGACCCCCCTTTCACACATGCCCCGGCTTAATCTTAATGCTGCACAAAGCCGGCGGGAGAGCCCGCCGTAAAACCGTCAGGTTCATCCTGCCCGCCTGCAGGGGGCGGCCTTGCAGGGGGAATGGAATATCGGTCGCCGGAAATGCTAATATTTGCATATGAAGAAAACGGCCTGCTTGCTGATATTTCTGCTTTTTGGGGCGGCAATTTCCAGCGCGGAGACCTATTACCTGAAACTGAGGACCAATTATCATCCCGGCTTCCTGAGAATAGTGCTGGAAGGTCCGGAATCCGTGATAAAAAGGGGGATAGTGAATCAAAAGGCACAGAGTGTGGTTGTTACTTTTCCAGAGACGGATTTCACAATAGATGCTGAAAAGGGGGTGATTGTCTACAGAAAGACGGACGGCAATACAGTCATGTTTTTCCCCGGGGCATTCAGGGGGTTAAAGGTTTTTACCCTGAAATATCCGGCGAGACTTGTTATAGACGTTTATAAGGATGGAAGGAGAGGGAACATGCTGTCTCCGGCGCCCCCCTCCCGAAAGAGACCCGCAGAAAAACCCCGCAACGCCCTGCGCAAGGTCAGAACCGTTGTTATCGACCCGGGACACGGAGGTTATGAAAGCGGTATGGCCGCGGATAATTACAGGGAGAAAAACGTTGTTCTGGGTATCGCTAAAAAGCTGCGCGCCCGTATAAACAGAGGTTCCTCCCGCGGTTTCCTTACGAGGGGCAGTGACCGGTTTATGACACAGAGTGAAAGAGTTGAATTTGCAAACAGCAGGAATGCGGATATCTTCATAAGCCTCCACATCGGCGACCACAGCGGCATTGTCCTTTATGTCCCCGTGATTACAGGGCACGTCCCTGAGGCCGTAAAGCCATATCTCGTCAACAGGGGACAGGAGGCATATATGAAAAAGACGGTAACCCTCCTCAATGCGATGAAGGAGGCGGTTATAAGCAGGTTCGGGGCTGACTCGGTATCGGTGCGGCCGCTTCCGTACAGTATTCTTTCCAGAATAGAGGCGGCGGCCCTGATGATTGAACTGCCGTCGTTTGAGGACGCTTATTATATCGAGGAATTCAAAACGGAAATGGCTGACACGCTGTACAAGGGGCTGTATATCTATGAAGAAATCGGGGCGAGGTAGAGCCAGAAGGGCGCGCAGGAAAAAAAGCATATGGCTCTTTATGTTTGTTCTGCTCATAGCCTTTGCATCCAGTACAGCCTTGAGTTATTTTTATTTCAAGGAAAAATTCTCCTTTGAGTCATCCTTTATTGCGGAGATCGAGTCAAGGTCTGCAAATGCAGGCTCCCCGCGGCAGCGGCAGGATGAACTGAGGCTTTATGAAAGCAGCAACCATACCACCGGGGTCAAAGGCGGTGCCGTCTCCAGGAAAGATGCCCTGCTTGTTGCTGCAGAGGATGTCATCAGAAAACATTTGAAACCCTACAGGGTAAGGCTCCTGGACCTGTATATGGACAGAGAGGGAATCATTTACATCGACATCGGCAAGGAAATAAGGAGGAATTTCAGGGGAGATGCGTACGAGGAATTGAAGATTATCGGTGAATTGTACAGGGGGATTAAATCAACCGTTCCCGGTTTCAGTGCGCTTAAGATTTTAATTGAGGGCAGGGAGGCTGAAAGCTTCGGCGGCCATATCGATATATCAAGGCCTATAGGAGAAGAGATTGCAGAGAGTATCCGGTGAGATGCCCATAGGCATATTTGATTCAGGCATCGGCGGTCTTACCGTGATGAAGGAGATAATAAGGCTGCTGCCCGGGGAGAATATTATTTATTTCGGCGATACAGCGAGGGTCCCTTACGGGATCAGGTCTCCCGAGACCGTCAGAAGGTATTCGCTTGAAAATGCAGAGTTTCTCATGTCAAAGGGCATGAAAATTCTGGTAATCGCATGTAACACATCATCCTCGGTAAGCCTTGACCTGCTAAGGGAAAAGCTTCCCGTCCCGGTCACCGGTGTAGTCGGGCCCGGCGCCAGGGCGGCAGCCTCTGCTACAAGACTGAAAAAAGTGGCGGTGATCGGAACAGAGACCACCATCAACAGCCGGGCATACGAGCGGGCCATAAAGGAGATTGATGCTTCGATCAGCGTGACGGGCGTTGCCTGCCCCCTGTTCGTGCCGCTGATCGAAGAAGGATGGACGGAAGGCGATATTGTCAGGCTTACCGCGGAGAAATATCTGTCGCCTGTAAGATATAATGGTGTAGACTGCCTTGTGCTGGGCTGCACCCACTATCCCATCATAAGAGACGTGATAGAGGATGTGGTTAATATCCGCTTGATAGATTCTGCGGCGGAGACGGCAAAAGAAGTGAGGCGGGTGCTGGAAGACGCCGGCATGCTGCGCCGGAGCGCCGGGAATGTATCCATGGAGTTTTTTGTTACTGACTCGCCTGAAAAATTCGTCTCTGCCGGCGAGAGATTCCTGGGACGGAAGATACTTAATATTTCAAGGATTAACCCTGAAAACACTCTGCCGGTTTATTCCGGTTAATGCGGAAGGAGAATTTGATGCGACCTGACGGAAGAAGGCCTGATGAACTGAGAAGCATAAAGATTATAAAAAATTACCTGAGGACCGCCGAGGGTTCTGTCCTGATAGAAATGGGAGATACAAAGGTCATATGCACTGCCTCTATTGAAGACAGGGTGCCCCCCTTTCTGAAGAATCAGAACAAGGGCTGGGTCACGGGCGAATACTCCATGCTTCCCCGCGCTACCCAGGTCAGAACAGCGCGGGAGTCTTCCCTCGGCAGGGTGGGCGGCAGGACACACGAGATACAGAGGCTTATCGGCAGGTCGATGCGCTCTGTCGTGAATCTCGAGGCCCTGGGCGAAAGGACCATCTGGCTTGACTGCGACGTGATACAGGCTGACGGGGGCACAAGGACCGCATCGATTACAGGCGCCTTTGTGGCCCTTAAAACCGCCGTAACCCATGCCATGGAGAATAAAATAATCGAAAAGCAGCCGATAAAGGGTTATGTTGCCGCGGTGAGCGTGGGAATAGTCGAAGGAGAGCCGAGACTCGATCTTTCCTATGCAGAGGATTTCATAGCAGAGGTTGACATGAACATCGTAATGACAGATTCGGGAAAGCTGATAGAAATACAGGGGACCGCTGAAACCACGCCGTTTGAGAGGAAACACCTCCAGGATATGCTGGACATAGCGGAATCGGGGATCAGAAAGATCATCTCTGTTCAGAAGAGCGTACTGGGGGAAGACGGATAGGCCTTTTCCGGATTAATTTCCACCGTAATGGTTACTTGAATCCTTTAAGCTGAATCCTGTATTCTGTATGGTGTATCGTGGAATATCAGAGTATAAAAAAATGGCCGGAGGATGAACGGCCGAGGGAAAGGCTCCTTAAGTTCGGCGCACACAGTCTGAGTACCGCCCAGGTTCTGGCAATAATACTGAGAACCGGCGGCCAGGACAAAAGCGCCATAGAACTGGCGAGGGAAATCCTTATGCGTTTCAGCAGTCTCAGGGATATAGAGGATGCCTCTGCAGCCGAATTTTCAGATATTAAAGGCATGGGCGATGCAAAGATAGCTCAACTGAAGGCGGCGTTTGAGCTCGGCAGAAGACTCATGCAAAGCGGGCCGGACGACACTGCCCTGACCCCGTCGTTTAAAAACAGCAGGCAGGTGTATGAATATTACCTGCCCAGATTTTACGGCCTCAAGAAGGAGAGATTCCTCTGCGCAATGCTTGACGCCAAAAACAGGGTTTTCAAGGAAACGATTGTCTCAGACGGCACGCTTACCTCTTCCCTCGTGCATCCGAGGGAGGTCTTCAGGTATGCCATCAAGGAAGCCGCTGCATCCGTACTGTTCGTCCACAATCATCCCAGCGGTGACCCGAATCCGAGCAGGGATGACATCAGCATTACAAAAAGGCTCATAGAGACAGGGAAGCTTGTAGGCATTAATGTCATTGATCACATCGTGATCTCAGACGGCAGGTATATGAGCCTGCTGGAGACAGGCTGTGTCTAACCGTTAACCTTAATGTTGCATAAAGGGGCGGGAGAGCCCACTGTAAAACCCTGTTTGAGGTTCAGGGGTTAGCTGGTTCAGGGTTCAAGGGTTCAGGAGGTTATAAGGCGAGGGGGTACTGAAAATAAGTCTTTATTGCAGGAGAAGAAATTAATCGGATAACTCCCCCGGCCCCTCTTAAACTAAGAGGGGAGATATATTTCCCCCTTAGTTTAAGGGGGATTAAGGGGGTTACCCCTTCCCTTAAGTTAAGGGGAGGCGGGGAGGGGTTACTTTATAACATGCCGTGCGGGGTATTTCCTCTGGGAATCGCAGATAAAGCTTTTCCTGGGGGCGATGGTTTTATGCAACTGTAAGGTTATTTAGTTAATGTGCGGAAAGTCGTTATCTGATCAGCTCGCTGTCATTTCGAACGAAGTGAGAAATCTTAACTCGTCGCAATATAAAGATTTCTCCCGCTGGTCGAAATGACGCAAGCTCAGGATTAGTTTCAAA
>WFVK01000303.1 GCA_015491705.1 Nitrospirota bacterium
CCCTCACCCCGGCCCTCTCCCAAAGGGAGAGGGAGTAAGGATGAGGGTTTAAAAGTAATCGATCTCGGGGCTGGCCATGCAAGCGGTTCTGAGAGCCTATGCGGACGAATAATCTCTGCGCTTAAGGCGGAAGCATTGCTCAACGAATCTGTGGGCGCAGGTTATATCGAGCGTAACTGGCCGCCCGCCCTGAAGGAATGCGGCGCATGGCCGCTTGCGAGTCTTCGCCAGAGCTTCCTCAACGGATCGCTGACCCGCCTGCTCGATCCGGACACCACACTTTTTGATTATAGCCCTTTCGTGAAAAATAAAACCACAGGCTGTAAAACAAACCCGCCTATTGACCTTATGTGTGCGTCTTGATTATCCTTGAAGGAAATTTTTCAGGAACAGGAGAGGATTTTAATGCAGTACGAAACAGTCATCGGGCTCGAGATACACGCGCAGTTGTCGACTGAGACAAAGATGTTCTGCGGATGTTCGGCGAAATTCGGCTCGGAACCCAACACCCGGACCTGCCCGGTGTGTACCGGAATGCCGGGGGTGCTGCCCGTAATGAATAAAAAGGCCGTTGAATATGTCGTCAGGACAGGCATTGCCCTTAACTGCAATATCTCATCTTACAGCAGGTTTGCAAGGAAGAATTACTTTTATCCCGACCTGCCCAAGGGCTACCAGATAAGCCAGTATGAGCTTCCGCTCTGCGAAGGAGGGTATGTCGAGATAAGTGTCAACGGCACCGGCAAAAGAATAGGGCTCACGAGAATACACCTCGAGGAGGACGCGGGCAAGAATATCCACGACGGTGCAGGCAGTGAAAGCCTTGTTGACCTTAACAGGGCCGGGGTGCCCCTCATGGAGATTGTAACCGAACCGGACATACGCAGCCCCGGCGAGGCCGTGGAATTCATGAAACGGTTGAGGGCCATTGTGCGGTGTATCGGCGTATGTGACGGCAATATGGAACAGGGCTCTTTACGGTGTGATGCAAATATATCGGTCAGGCCCGCGGGACAGGAGGAATTCGGAGTGAAGACGGAAATAAAAAATATGAATTCCTTCAGGTTTGTTGAAAAGGCGCTTGATTATGAGATAAGACGGCAGACAGCGGCGCTTAAGCAGGGAAAGAGAATCATCCAGGAGACAAGGCTCTGGAACGCGGACAGGGGAATTACGGAATCAATGCGGTCAAAGGAAGAGGCCCATGATTACAGGTACTTCCCTGATCCTGACCTTATGCCTGTTGAACTTGACAGGTCATGGCTGGAGACAATCGGGGCGGCCATCCCCGAACTCCCCCATATCAGGCGCGATAGGTTTATCAGCGACTACCACCTGCCCGAGCAGGATGCGGACACGCTGACAGCCGAGATGTCCACCGCCGAATGGTTTGAGCAGGCCGTAAGGCTCGGCGGTGACCCGAGGATTGTGAGCAACTGGGTAAGGGGCGAGCTGGCAAGACTCCTGAATGAAGACAACAGGCAGATTGAGGACTGCCTGCTGAAGCCGGAATATCTCGTGGACATGCTCAAGCTCATTGACAACGGTACCATAAGCGGAAAGATCGCCAAGACCGTGTTTGAGGAAATGTATAAAACCGGCAGGACGCCCGGGGATATTGTAAAGGAAAAGGGCCTGGTGCAGATCAGCGATGAGGCCGGAATAGGCGCGGTAGTGGATGAAATCCTGGACGGGCACCCTGAAGAGGTCAGGCGCTACAGGGCAGGTGAGGCCAAGCTGATGGGCTTTTTTGTCGGACAGGTCATGAAAAAGACCCGGGGCAAGGCAAATCCGAAGATTGCAAATGAACTGTTAAGGAGAAAGCTCGGTTAAGCCGAAAAGAATGTTATGCTGAATGGTGCATAAACGGACGGCGGAGTCTGCCGGAACACGCTGTTTATTAAGATATAAGGCTTTTCCAGCAGGCTCTCATGCACCATGTGACAGTTTTATGCAACGGCGGGGTTAATAAAACAGCATGGAAAGAATACTCGTTGTAGAAGACAAGGAATCCATGGCGCGGATGCTCAAGGAGACCCTCGAGCTCGAGGGGTATGAGGTCATAACCGCGCGGGACGGGGCCGAAGGGATCAGGATGATAAAAGAGAACAAGGTGGATGTTGTCCTTACCGACCTCAGATTGCCGAAAAAGGACGGGCTTGAAGTCCTGAAGGCATCCAGAGAAAAGAACCCTTTGACGCCGGTTATCGTGATGACCGCCTACGGCTCTGTTGAGACCGCTGTTAATGCAATGAAATCAGGCGCTTATGATTTCATCACCAAACCCCTTGATACGGATTACCTGCAACTGCTTATAACGAGGTCACTCAAAAACCAGAGGCTTCTTACTGAAAACCTGCTGCTGAAAGACGCCCTGTCGGACCGCATCGGCACGCCGTATATCATCGGCAAGAGCGCGGCCATGATCGAAGTGGCCGGTAATATACAGAAGGTGGCGCCGACAAAGTCAACCGTACTGCTTCTTGGCGAATCAGGCACGGGCAAGGAACTCTTTGCAAGGGCCATACACGATTTAAGCCCGAGGAGGGACCACCCGTTCGTCCCGATAAACTGCGCTGCCATACCGAGGGAGCTTCTTGAGTCCGAGCTGTTCGGTTATGAAAAGGGGGCCTTCACAGGGGCCGGTGAGAGAAAGCTCGGCAAGCTCGAGCTTGCAGACAAGGGAACCATATTTCTTGACGAGATCGGCGAAATGGATATGGCCCTGCAGTCCAAGATGTTAAGAACCATCCAGGAGGGTGAAATAGACAGGGTCGGCGGCACAGGCTCCGTCAAGATAGATATACGGATTATAGCCGCAAGCAACAGGAACCTCGAGGCCGCCGTGGCCGGCAAGACATTCAGGGAAGACCTCTACTACAGGCTTAGTGTTTTCCCTGTCACCATCCCCCCCCTGAGGGAGAGGAGGGATGACATACCCGTCCTTGTCGAGCACTTCATATCCAAGTACGCGGCGGAGATGAATATTCCGCATAAGAAGATCAGCCCGGACGCCATGGATATCCTCATGAACTATTCATGGAAGGGAAACGTCAGGGAACTTGAAAATGTCATAGAAAGGGCGCTTATTCTCTGTGAGGGGGACACGATAACAAAGAAGGAACTCAGATTGATTTCCGCTGCCTCTTCCGAGGAATGCGGCGGGGATATCGCCGGCGGAACCCTTGACGAGGTTGCAAAGGCCGCCCTTAAAACCGCTGAAACCAGAAGGATCAAAGAGGTCCTGGAGGAAACTCACGGCAATAAGACCAGGGCTGCCGAGATACTCAGGGTCAGCTACAAGACATTACTGACAAAGATCAAGGATTATGAGATAGAGAGCTGACCTTGATTCGGCTTGGAGGCTCTTGCAGAAGTCCTCTGTCTGTCACCCCGAACAGAGAGAGGTCTTATAACTTATCGATACCAGAAGATTTCTCCCTCCGGTCGAAATGACATATGCAAACATTTTCACGGTCTTGCAGGAGGCTCTTTAATTTTAAATATACCATAAGGGGAGGGAGCCCACCGTAAGACCCGGTTCAGGGTTCAGGGGCTATAATGCAATGGATGAAATATATCCTTGTATAATATAATAAGGTTAAAGCATTTACCGGCGACATGCTCGCTCTTAAGGCATCTTTCGTTGCTACAGGGCGGTGGTGACGGAAAGACGCTCATATCAGGGAGAATTTGCCGCCTCTGTTTTGTAACCCGCCATTGGCAATAGAAAATAAAATATGTTAACCTTAGGATGATAGGAGGTACTGTTATTTGTATAAAAGCATAGCGATATGGGTGCTGTTCGGATTAATGATGATCCTTGTTTTCAACCTGCTCGAGACATCAAAGCCCAAGGAGGAAATAATCTTTTCCGATTTCACTGCAATGCTTCAGCAGGGACAGGTAGCCGAGGTAACCATAAAAAAACCCGAGAACCTGATCGAGGGGACACTGAAAAACGGGGAAAAATTCAAGACCTACGCCCCCGACTATCCCGACCTTATAAAAGAGCTCCAGAAAAAGGGGGTGAGGATTGCCGCGATGCCTGACCACACCCCGTGGTACATGAGCGTCCTTTTCAACTTCGGGCCCATCATCCTCCTTGTGTTCCTGTGGGTGTTTTTCATGAGGCAGATGCAGGCAGGCGGCAACAAGGCCCTTTCTTTCGGAAGGAGCAGGGCAAAGCTCGTCTCTGAAAAGGGGATAAAGGTAACCTTCACGGACGTGGCCGGGATTGAAGAGGCAAAGGAGGAAGTGCAGGAGATAATCGACTTCCTGAAGGACCCGCAGAAGTTCCAGAAACTGGGCGGCAAGATCCCCAAGGGCGTCCTGCTCGTAGGCCCCCCCGGAGCGGGGAAAACACTGCTTGCCAAGGCAATAGCCGGCGAGGCGGGCGTGCCGTTTTTTTCCATCAGCGGGTCAGATTTTGTCGAGATGTTCGTCGGTGTTGGTGCATCAAGGGTCAGGGACCTGTTTGAGCAGGCCAAAAAGAACTCGCCGTGCATCATATTCATCGATGAGATAGATGCAGTGGGCCGCCACAGGGGTGCAGGCCTCGGAGGCGGACATGACGAGCGCGAGCAGACCCTCAACCAGTTGCTCGTAGAGCTTGACGGCTTTGCACCTAATGAAGGCATTATAGTGCTTGCCGCAACAAACAGGCCCGATGTGCTCGATCCCGCTCTCCTGCGTCCCGGGAGGTTTGACAGGCAGGTTATAGTTCCTCACCCCGATGTCAAGGGCAGGCAGGAGATAATCAAGGTTCATATCAAGAACATTCCGCTCGCCGACAACGTGGACATAGATATTCTTGCAAGGGGAACCCCGGGATTCTCAGGCGCGGATCTGGCCAATCTCGTGAATGAAGCCGCGCTGCTTGCAGCGAGACAGTCCAAGAGCAAGGTTGAGATGTCGGACTTCGAGACCGCAAAAGACAAGGTTATCATGGGCAAGGAAAGAAAGAGCATGATAATCTCCGAAGAAGAGAAGAACAATACCGCATACCATGAAGCAGGCCATACGCTTGTCGCAAAACTGACTCCGGGCACTGACCCCCTTCACAAGGTCAGCATAATACCGAGGGGCATGGCGCTCGGGGTCACGCAGCAGCTTCCCATAGACGACAGGTATACCCATTCCAAGGAGTATATCCTGAATACTCTGGCCGTTCTCATGGGCGGAAGGGCTGCTGAAGAGATTGCCCTGGGGCATATGACCACCGGGGCCGGAAATGACCTGCAGAGGGCCACTGATCTTGCAAGAAAGATGGTCTGCGAATGGGGCATGAGCGAGAGACTCGGCCCGCTTACATTCGGCAAGCGCGAGGAACAGATATTCCTTGGCAAAGAGATAACAAAGCACAAGGACTACTCTGAAAAGACCGCGGAAGAGATAGATGAAGAGGTCAAAAGCATTGTCAATGAGAGGTATCAATATGCAAGGCGCCTGCTGATTGACAACAAGACCACTCTCGTGAATCTCGCACAGGCCCTGCTGGAAAGGGAGACACTCGATGCCTCCGAGATAGAGGCCATAATCCAGGGCAGGGAACTCGCGCCGGTTGCACCGGCAGGTCAGGAGAAGGGCAAAAAAGAAGATGATATCGCCGGCAGTGATGGCGATAAAGTTGAATCCGCAAAGGGCATAAGTGTCACACCTGAAACCGCATCATAACCGCGGTTCCGCTGTACTGTTGCAAACTCATCCCGCACCATGATCCCCCTCCCGGGGAGAAGGAGGACCGTCTTTGAAACTTGTCTTTAAAAACTGGACATTCGACTTCTCTGAACGCACCTTTATAATGGGTATACTGAACATAACCCCTGATTCCTTTTATGACGGCGGCAGGTTTTTCAACACGGCCGGCGCGGTTGAGCAGGCCGTCAGGATGCAGGAGGAAGGCGCTGACCTAATCGACATAGGCGGTGAATCAACGAGGCCCGGTGCGGAGAGAATCCCGCTCAGGGAAGAAATCAGGCGTGTTGTTCCAGTAATCGAGGCCCTTGCAGGGAAACTGAGAATACCCATATCAGTCGATACGTGCAAGGCTCGTGTTGCAGAGGCCGCCCTCTCGGCAGGGGCTTCCATTATAAACGATATAAG
>WFVK01000304.1 GCA_015491705.1 Nitrospirota bacterium
ATTCAGACGGGTCTTTCGGTTTCGGGCGTTTATTTAAATAAAAAGGAGGTGAGTTAACAGGAAAGTCTTCGGAAAGTTATTGCAGGGGTGAGAATCCCGGATAAATCTTGCCTGAATGTTGCATAAACAGGCGGGGGAGCCGCCGCCGGTGTTCTCATGCAACGGTAAGGCATAAAATCAGAAAGGAGAAACAGCAGATGCAAACAGAAAGATTTTCAGCGGTAAAGGCTGTAACAAAACTGTTGTCGGCAGTTGCGATAACCCTGGTGCTTGTGCTCGCCGGGGGCGTCCATGCCGCGGAAAAGGTGAAGATAGGCGTACTCCATTCCCTCAGCGGAACCATGGCGATATCAGAGACATCGCTGAGGGATGTGGTGCTCATGGCGGTGGAGGAGATTAACGCAAGCGGCGGTGTGCTGGGCAGGCAGATCGAACCCGTGGTGGTGGACCCCGCCTCCAACTGGCCGCTTTTTGCCGAGAAGGCAAAGGAGCTGATAACAAAGGAAAAGGTGGCGGTGACATTCGGCTGCTGGACCTCGGTCAGCCGCAAGTCCGTCCTGCCGGTGTTTGAGCAGTACAATGCGCTTCTCTTCTACCCGGTGCAGTACGAGGGGGAGGAACAGTCCCTGAACGTATTTTACACGGGCGCCACCCCGAACCAGCAGTTGATTCCCGCAGCCAAGTACATGATGGATGAACTCGGCATGAAGAAGTTCTACCTGCTGGGAACCGATTATGTCTTTCCGCGCACGGCCAACAAGGTGCTGAAGGCATACCTCAAGTCCAGGGGGGTTCCAGATGAGAACATTATAGAGGAATACACGCCGTTCCATCATCAGGACTACCAGACCATTGTCGCAAGGATCAAGAAGTTCGGTGCAGGCGGCGATGCCTGCGTGCTGTCCACCATAAACGGTGACAGCAACGTCCCCTTTTACAAGGAGTTCGCCAACCAGGGGCTTACAGCGGATGATATTCCGATCATGGCCTTTTCAGTGGCGGAGGACGAACTGCGGGCAATGGATGTCCCCCCGCTTGTCGGCCATCTGGCTGCATGGAACTATTTCCAGAGCATAGATACACCGGAAAACAGGAGGTTCGTGAAGAACTTCAAGGAATACTGCAAGAGGAACAATCTGCCCGGCGGGTATAACCGCGTCACGGATGATCCCATAGAGGCCGCTTACTTTGGTGTGTACGTGTGGAAGGCCGCGGTTGAGAAGGCAGGGTCATTTGACGTGGACAAGGTGCGCCAGGCGGTCTACGGGCTGGAATTCGACGCGCCCGGTGGAAGGAAGAAGATGCACGAGAGCAACCAGCATACGCTGAAGCCGGTATATATCGGCGAAATCATGAAAAACGGCCAGTTCAGGATCATCTACAGGACAAAGGGCCTTGTTTCTCCCGAGCCGTACAGCAGGTACCTTCACCCGGACGGCAACATTCCCGCTCCGACCGGCGGGCCGAAAAAGAAACTGTAGTAAGAAGAACGGACCATTGACATGCTTAAAAGAAAAGTCTTTCACAGGACAGGCGTAATCCTCGTTTTACAGGTGATCGGTCTCTTATGTGCATTATCCGCACAGGCGGACGATGCCGTGAGGGCGGAGATACTCAGGCTTGCACACGAGGACCCCGCTGTCCGCAGGCAGGCCGTGATGGCGCTGGCAAAGACAGGAGACCAGCGCATAGAGGAGTTGCTCGAATCTTACCGCATGGGCAGCATATACATCTGGAAGGACAGGCCCGTACTGTGCGAGGAGACGGTTGCGGATGACGGGATGAATGAACTGGCGCCCCTGTCCGATCCCCTGACCCGCCGGCCCCTGATGATCAACGGCAGACAGGCGGTCGTGCCGGTGGGAGAGCTCACCGAGATCATCCCCACACGCCGCGAGAGGCGGCTGGCAGCCAGGGCGAAGTTTCTCCTGCGGCTTTCATCGCCGGATGCCGCTATGCGCCTGTCCGGCGCCAAGAAAGCCGGTGATCCCCCGGGGATTATGGAATCGGTGGACCTGCTGAGGGACCTGTCCGAGAATGATCCCGATAAAAAAGTGCGCTACACGGCCAGGGAGAGCCTTCTCCTGCTCCGCCTGAATGAAGGGACAGCGGGGGAGGAAGGCAGGCTGCGGGCGGTCCGGGAACTGGGTGAGATGAAGAGCATGCGCGCGCTTCCAAGGCTGAGGGAACTGCTACGCGAGATTACAGGCAAGGACCCTGAAGCCGGCGGCCCTGCCGCGGGGCCGCTGCGTACTGCAAGGGGCCTCGTACGTTCACACGGCGCGGCCGCCGGACATTCCGCCGAACAGATATACCGCCGGGCGATCAGGAAGATCGAGATCCACCAGGGGGTTGTGGACTCTTTCGGAAGCATATTCCAGGGCTTCTCGCTCGGCTCCATCCTGATCCTGATGGCCCTGGGACTTGCCATTACATTCGGCCTGATGGGTGTGATAAACATGGCTCACGGGGAACTGATGATGATCGGGGCGTATACGACTTTTGAGATACAGAGACTGGCGGGCCATACACCGGACAATCCATCTGACTGGTATTATATGCTGGCGCTGCCCGCCGCATTCCTTTCCTCTGCGCTGGCAGGCTATCTGATCGAGGTACTGGTCGTGCGGCACCTCTACAGGCGTCCGGTGGAATCGCTCCTTGCAACATGGGGCGTGGGACTGATCCTGATCCAGATCGTGCGCCTCAGGTACGGGGACAATATAGGAGTCAACGCCCCGTCCTGGGCACGGGGCGGCATCGAGATCATGCAGGACGTGGTCCTGCCCTACGGCCGCTGCTTTATCATCGTCCTGTGCGCATTCTGCGTGCTGCTCATATACTACCTGATGAAACGCACCGGCCTGGGGCTCAGGATGCGGGCCACCATGCAGAACCGGGACATGGCCGCAAGCCTCGGGGTGAATACGGGGCGCGTCGACAGGTACACCTTTGCCTTCGGTTCAGGCATTGCAGGCATTGCAGGCTATGCCTGGACACTTATCGGCGGTGTCACACCGGATATGGGACAGACGAACTTTATAGTTGACTCCTTCCTTGTGGTGGTGACCGGCGGTGTCGGCGAACTGTGGGGAGTTATTTCCTCGGGACTCGGCATCGGGGTGCTGACCAAGGTGCTTGAACCGGCGGCAATCGGCTCTTTCGTGGTCGGGGCAATCTGGGCCAAGGTGCTGATACTGCTCCTCATCGTGATATTCATCCAGTTCAAACCGGCCGGCCTGTTTGCGCCCCGCGGGAGGCTCGCAGATGAATAACGCCGCCCTCGCAAAGACAGACCGGGCCATCGGGGGGATGCGGTGGTCCGGCACGCACAACGTCCTGCTCTTACTGTTTGTTGCAGGTCTGACAGGGATCCCCTCATTGTACTACACAGGGCAGATCAGCATCGAGACAGTGAACATGCTTGGGCGCTACATGGCCTTTGCCATTGTAGCGGTGGGGCTTGACCTGATATGGGGTTACACGGGGATACTCAGTCTCTGCCAGGCGTTTTTTTTCTCCCTCGGCGGTTACGCAATGGGCATGTACCTCGCGCATCACGGCGGTCCCGGCGGGATCGTGGATGCCTCCGGGTGGAATATCCCGGCGTGCCTGTACGTGGTTTACCCGTACAGGGTCGGAGAGGCGCCGGCCGATGCCATGCTTCCGTGGTTCTGGAAGCCTTTTTATACGCTGCCGGCCACGGTGGCGCTGGGCTTGATTATTCCCGGCGCCGTCGCCTTTGTGATCGGTTATTTCGGCTTTAAAAGCCGGGTCCGCGGAGTTTATTTCGCCATCCTGACGCAGGCTATTACAGTGACGGCTTGGCTGGTCTTCAGCATGAACAGCATGAAACTCGGCGGGACCAACGGCCTCACGAGGTTTGACAGGATCGCCGGCTACAGCCTTGCAGACCCTGATGTCAGGATGGCCCTCTACATAATCACACTCCTGTCCCTGGCCGGTGTATACCTGCTGTGCCGGTACATAGTCGGCTCAAGGCTGGGCCGGGTGCTGACAGCCGTGCGCGACAATGAAAAGGCCCTGCGGTTTGCCGGGTACAGGCCGCATGTCTACAAGGTCTTTGCCTTTGTTGCGGCGGCGGCTGTAGCAGGCCTCGGAGGCATGCTGTATACGCCGCAGATGGGGATTTTCACGCCTGCCAACATGGAGGCCGGAATGTCCATTATGGTTGTTATCTGGGTGGCTGTAGGAGGACGCGGTACACTTTCCGGGGCGATCCTCGGTGCGCTGACAGTGAACCTCCTTTACAGCTTTTTTACGTCGGAAAAGGATTTCATTCTGTTTACATGGAAATCAGATTACTGGCAGTTTGTCCTTGGAGGGCTGTTTATAGGCGTTGTCCTGCTGTTCCCAAAAGGTCTCGGCAGGATCGGGGAAGGCCTTCGCTTTACAGGCAAATTCAGACATTAAACGGGCGGCAGGGCCTGCCGTAAAACCTGTTTGGGGGTTAAGGGGTTAAGGGGTTTAAGGGTTCAAGGGTTCGGGGTTCAGGGGGTTACCCGCCCCGCAGGCAGTAATTTTATGACGCTGCAAGTAAACGGGCAGAGGAGGTTGAGAACGCAAATGAAACTGCAGGAGCGGATTGCGGACTACAAGAGCGACAGTCCCAGGGTGAGCCGTTTTTCTGAAGAGAGATTCCTGCTGTTTTTAGAGGATATCACCGCCGTGTTTGACGGTTTCAAGGCCCTGGACATCGAGGCCCTCGGGATAGGGCACAATGAGCTGAGGGTCATCATAGGTCCGAACGGCGCAGGGAAGACAACGCTCTGCGATGTGGTAAGCGGCAAGACCCGTCCGGCCACGGGCAGGGTCTATTTTGAAGGCAGGGACATTACAGACATGGATGAGACGGAAATTGCGCTCATGGGAATCGGCAGGAAGTTCCAGACACCCGCCGTCTTTGACAGCCTGACCACCTATCAGAACATGGAACTCGCCCTGCCGGGCCGCAGGCGCCTGTGGTCGAACCTGTACTGCAA
>WFVK01000305.1 GCA_015491705.1 Nitrospirota bacterium
GCCGGGCTCTCCGGCATGCGGGCGATGGTGTTATGCAACTGTAAGGTTAATAGGTCAGGCTTCCAGCCTGACTCACTTTAAAGTGTCAGGCCTGACGCCTGACCCATTATTTGTTTTAGTTTAAAAGAGGGAGGAGAAATGTGGATCGGTTTTTTAATAGGCGCTGTATTCGGATTTGCCCTGCACAGGGGCGGTCTCGTCAGATACTCGAGGGTGATGGGGACCCTTCTGCTGAAGGACCTCAAGCCGATGAACTTTATGTTCACGGGGCTTGCAGCGGCGGCCCTGCTCTATGGTATCAGCGACCTGGCACAGTTCGGCGTGGTGCCGAAGATCAACGGCTACTTCGGAACAGGACATCTCGTCGGCGGTGTGACATTTGGAGTGGGCATGGCCCTTGCCGGGCTCTGACCCGGGACATGCGCTGCCAGGTCAGGCAGCGGGAAGCTTTTAATAACAGCGGCGGTGCTCGGCCTCCTTACCGGCGTCTATGTGTATGATGTCTTTTTCCCTGTGCTCAGCGGACTCGGAGGGGAACAGCGCTTTATCACCCTGCCGATGGTGCTGAATATCAGGTACGGCTATCTTGCTATCGCCCTGGGCGTAATGTTCCTTGGCCTGAGCTTTTTTCTTCACCGGATAGACCCTGCGAGAAAGTTTGACAGTGAGCAGGAAAAACTGCCCGTGATAAAGAGGGAATGGGGCTGGCTTCCGACAGGCATTATAGCGGGGCTGATGATTTTTATAACAACGGCACAGGGGCAGTACCTTTCATTTTCCGGCAGCTTCCTGGCCCTGGGCGCTCACATTGCCTCGTTTTTCAACTGGACGATGCAGAGCGTTCCCGGTGTGAGCGACAACACAGCGTGGCGCGCCATGCTCATCATAGGGGTCTTCCCGGGGGCGTTTATAAGCAGCCTCCTTGCACACACGATAAAACAGGAGAAGGTCACCCCGCTGTTCAAGGCGGCATTCGGAGACAGGCTCTACCTGCGTCTTGCCACCATCTTTATCGGCTCGGTGCTCATGATCGTGGGGGCGCTTACAGGCGGCGGGTGCACCACGGGCGCATTCATGTCCGGATGGCCCACGCTGTCCATAGGGAGCTTTGCCATGGGCATGACATTCTTCGGCTCGGCCATGTTAACGGCGCACATCCTCTATTTCCGGAGATACAGGCTGGTGCTGGAGGTAAAGGAAAAGGAAAGGCTGGACCTGGCAAATGATTAAACAGGGTGATAAATGCCGCGGCCCTGAGCCGCAACTGTTTTCAGGAGGTGCCTTCTGATGCCGGATAAAAAACGGCACGGCTTCTGGAGGATGGACAGGCGGACATTCCTTAAAAACATGGGTGCCGCCGGCATCGCCGCCGCCTTTGTCCCCGGATGCCTTCGAACGGAGGAAACAGGGCATGTGAAGCAGGTCAGTGATGAAACACTGTCCCTGTACCGTTCCGAATTCAGATTCACCAGGGGAGACACCAGCGGTTATTCCCTTCACTGTGTAAACTGCAAGGGCAACTGCGCGTGGCAGACCTTTGAGAAGTCAGGGCGCATTGTAAGGGAGGAGCAGGTGGCCGCCTACCCGCAGATCAGCCCCGGTATCCCTGACGCCAATCCGAGGGGCTGCAACAAGGGCGCGCTGCACTCACAGTCACTGTATGACGGGGACAGGCTGCTTTATCCGATGAAGCGGGCAGGCGCGCGCGGGGAGGGGAAATGGAAGAGAATCTCCTGGGACGAGGCGGCCGGGGAGATAGCTGAAAAGATAGTTGATATGCTGAGCAGGGGAGAGTTCGACAATCTCATGATATATGCCGGCACGGGCATACTCTCGCCCGCGAGGAGGGCCGCCGCCCTCCGCCTCGGCTCTCTGCTGGGGGCGACACGTTTCAATGTGGCCAGCGCCGTGGGGGACATGTTCCCGGGGGCTACGATCACCTACGGCATCTCTACCGTCGGCTGCTCGTCCGAGGCATGGTACGAGGCGGATTATCTCCTTATCTGGGGCATGAACCCCACGGTTACGAGGATTCCGGACGCCCATTATATCTGGGAAGGTAAATACCGGGGCTCAAGGGTGGTCACCCTGTCGCCGGACTATAATCCCACAGCGAGGCAGAGCAGCCTCTGGATCCCCCTCAAACCCGGCTCGGACTCCTTTTTCGGCATGTCCATGATCAATGTCATTATCCGTGAGAGACTCTATGACGCGGAATTCATCCGCGAGCAGACGGACCTGCCGTTTCTTGTGAAGCTGAGCGACGGGAAACTGCTCCGCAACTCGGACATGATAAGGGGCGGAGACGAACAGGTATTCTATTTCTTCGACGAAAAAACATCCCGGCCCGTGGAGGCGCGGGGGAGCATGGGCAGCAAGGAGCCCACGCTCAGGCTCGGAGGCGTAAGACCGGCGCTTGAAGGCGTATTCATGGTCAGGAACAGCGTTGGAGAGGAAATCGGGGTGACCACGGTCTTTGAGATGATCAGAAAGGAGAGCGCAAAATTCCCTCCGGAACATACACGCAGGTACACGGGAGTGCACCCGGACATCGTATACAGTGAGGCACGGAAGTTTGCCGCTGCCGGGACCGCTATAGTCATGCTGGGCTACCGCATTCACAAATATTTCTGGGGGAGCCTGACGTGCCGCACCGCAACACTGTTGCTCGCCCTCACAGGGCATGCAGGCAGGCGCGGGGGACTGGACATAGACAATGAATGGGAACTCGGCAATTTCAGCGCCCTGTCTTCGCCCAAGCCCGCACGCTTCGGCTCGGGTTTTCTCGGCGAGTGGATGGACGGGCGGATGTGGAGGAGCTTCCTCTCGCACTATGATGACAGGGAACTCAGGGACAGGACGGGCCTGGACAAAAAAGGGCTTATGTCCCTCATCGACGCGGCCATGGAAAAGGAAGGATTCCCCTATTTTGACAGGCCCAGGGTGCTGATACTCTTTCACGACAACAAGTTCGAGCGGAACAATGCCCAGAAACAGACACAGCAGGCCGTGCTGGATCAGGTGGAGCTTTACGTTAATGTGAATTACCGCATGGATTCATCCGCTCTTCTTGCAGACATCGTGCTGCCGTCCGTAACCAATTACGAGGCATGGGAGCTGCGGGCGGACCCGGGGTATGCAAGGTTTGCAAATGCCATGATACCGCCGGACGGACTGAAGCCCCCGGGAGAGGCCAGGTCGGAATGGGAGATCGCCCTCCTGCTGACCGAAAAGATACAGGAAGTTGCAAAGAAAAGGGGTGTATCAAAGGTGCCTGACCCCACATA
>WFVK01000306.1 GCA_015491705.1 Nitrospirota bacterium
GGTTGTCATGAAGGTAATAATCCTGTCTTTAACGGTCCTGATATTGCTCGCATCCGTGTCTCTGTGCCTGGCTCAGGAGATACCCCTCGAAAAGGCCTACTCACTGTATTACAAGGGGAAAAAGGATACGGCAGTGAAGATGATGGAGGACTATGTCAAGGACCATCCCGACGCGAGGGCGTTTTATTTCCTTGGTTATGCCTATTATGAAATGAAACAATTCGACAAGGCGAGGGAGTACTTCACCAAGGCGTATAAACAGGATTCCTTTTACAGCCCCATGGCTAAAGAAAAGAAGTAACAGTTCTTATTTCAGGATGTGCGGAAAAACATATACGGTTCATCCTGCACCCTGCGGGCCCTTATGGAAAATCATACTCCTACTGTGTGAAGCTTCATTATATTTGTCTTTCCGCCCGATGCAAAGGGAGAGGATGCAATAATTGCAACGGCGTCCCCCTTGGCCGCAATACCCTGTTTCAGGAGCGCCTTCTCAGACTCTGCAATCATCTCGTCCGTGTTCTCAGGGAATTTCATCACATAGGGGGTAATCCCCCAGTAGAGGTTCATTCTCCTGCGTATGTCTTCCCTTACGGTGAACCCCGTAATGGGTACCCGCGGCCTGAATTTTGACACCAGAAGGGCGGTAAAACCGCTGCGGCTGAAGGCGACTATCGTCTTTGCGTTTATATCCTCCGCCGAGGAGCACGCGGCTCCTGCAATCGCCGGGGCAAAGCCTTTTAGGGCAATATCCGCGGCACGTCCGCTGCTCCTGTGTTTCTCTGTGTAGCTTATAATCCTGTGCATCATTCTCAGGGCCCTGACAGGATATTTGCCCACTGCTGTCTCCGCGGAAAGCATCAGCGCATCAGTGCCGTCAAGCACTGCGTTGGCCACATCCGCCGCCTCAGCCCTTGTAGGCCGCATGTGCGCCGTCATGGACTCCAGCATCTGCGTGGCCGTAATTACCGGCTTCAGGGCTGAATTGCATTGCTCTATAAGGCGCTTCTGGATCAGCGGGACCTCCTCGGGCGGCACCTCGACGCCGAGGTCCCCCCGTGCAATCATGATACCGTCGGAGGCCTCGATGATTTCGTCTATGTTTGAAAGCGCATGCCTGTTTTCTATCTTTGCGATTACGGGCAGGTCAGAGCCGTGTTTCTTCAGCCATTTCTTTACTCTCAGGATGTCGCTTCCGGAACGCACGAACGAAAGCGCTGCATAGTCAACACCTGTCTTTATGCCGAACATAAGGTCCCGGATATCCCTTTCCGTGAACGTCGGCGCAGAGACCTTCACACCCGGGAGATTAACACCCTTTCTCTCCTTCAGCAGCCCGCCCTCTGTGACCGTGGTGATCAGCCTGTCCCTTTCCCTGCCCACAACCTTCAACTGGATCAGCCCGTCATCTATCAGTATCCTGTCCCCTGTCTTGACATCCCTGAGCAATCCGGGATACACGACCTGGACCAGTCGGGCATCACCGGGTGTATTCACGGGGGTAAGGGCAAGTGTTGAGCCTTTTTCAATCATGACGGCGCCGCCTTTGACCGGGCCTATCCTTATCTTCAGGCCCTTAAGGTCCTGCAGTACGGCAACAGGCCTATCATATCTGCACGCGGCCGCCCTTATGGATTCCACTGCCTTTTCGTGTTCTGCATATGTGCCGTGGGAAAAGTTAAGCCTTGCAACATCCATCCCGGACCTTACGAGCTGGCGGATCGTCCCTTCGGAACTGCTCGCCGGCCCGATCGTGCAGACTATCTTTGCCTTGCGCATGTAACCGTCCCTTCCCCCACTGCCGCGGGGGAGGACGTGTCTGATACCGGAGAGTTCATATCCACTTGACCCCCTGTCCCCTGCGGCAGGCAGTGTGCCTGCGCCAGTCTTTACCCCTTTCCCTGAAGTCGGAACGGTAGTGGGCCCCCACGCTGCCCTTTCTCAGGACGGCCGAGTCGATAATCAGGTTGGCAACGGTTACCATGTTTTTAAGCTCCGACTCCCTCCTGCCCTGAAAGCGCCCCGCCATTATGTAGTCCCTCTTCTTAAGCCATCTCTTTGCATCCAAAAGCGACTTCTCGCACCTTATGATCCCCGCCTTGTTCCACATCAACTGCCTGAGGGAACTCCTGATCTTTTCCATTTCAAAGGGGCTCTCCCGGGGTGTTCCGTCCTGCCGGCCGTCGTGCCCGGGATATGAATCCATATCCATCCTGCGCTGTCCTGTCCGGGCCCCGGCGTATTTCAGCGCACCCCTGCCGGCTCTTGCGCCGAAGACCAGCCCCTCAAGCAGGCTGTTCGAGGCAAGGCGGTTTGCGCCGTGCACCCCGGTGCATGCGACCTCGCCTGCTGCAAAAAGTCCTTTGATGCCGGTTTCTCCGGAGAGGTCGGTGCTGACCCCGCCCATGATATAGTGGGCCGCGGGACAGACAGGGATCATGTCTTCGGTTATGTCGATGTCATACTGCAGGCACGTGGTGTATATATGCGGGAAGCGTTTTTTCACAAAATCCCTGTTAAGGTGCCTGAGGTCAAGGTAGACATGCCTTGCGCCTGTCTTGACCATCTCCGATACAATCGCCCTTGCTACGGTGTCCCTTGATGCAAGTTCCGACATTTCATGGTACCGGTGCATAAACCGCTCTCCCTGAATATTTCTCAGAACGGCTCCCTCGCCCCTCATCGCCTCGCTCAGCAGGAACTGGGGCGCACCCGGCGAATAGAGCGTTGTCGGGTGGAACTGGATGAATTCCATATCCACTATCAGTGCCCCGGCCCTGTATGCGATTGCTATGCCGTCGCCGGTGGATATCACCGGGTTGGTGGTCCTGGAGTAAAGCTGTCCGGCGCCGCCCGTGGCCAGGATCACGGCCTTTGCAAAGATATTGATAATGGAATCGCCCCTGAGCACTGTGGCGCCGATACACCTGCCATCATCCGTAATCAGGTCAAGGGTGAATGCGAAATCATATCTCCTGACGGACGGGAAGGAACGGGCCTTTTTAATGAGCACGCGCTCAATCTCCCTGCCCGTTGAATCGCCGTGGGAATGAAGGATCCTCTTTCTCGTGTGAGCCGCCTCTATGGTGAAGGATAATTTGCTCCCTTCCTTATCAAAATCAGCCCCCCACGACATGAGTTCAAGTATACAGGCAGGGCCTTCCTCAACAAGGACCTTCACGGCCTCTTCATTGCAGAGGCCGTCGCCGGCCTTCACCGTGTCTTCATAGTGAATGCATACCTCGTCTTCATCGCTCAGGGCGACGGCAACCCCGCCCTGGGCGTATCCTGTGGTGCTCTCAGTGGCCGTGTCCTTTGTCAGGACAAGCACGCTTCCCCTTGAGGCAAGCTCTATGGCGGCCCTCAGGCCGGCGACCCCGCCGCCTATCAC
>WFVK01000307.1 GCA_015491705.1 Nitrospirota bacterium
AATTTGAAAACACCAAAATTATCAATTATGGGGCGGTCTGAGGAAATTGACGGATAAAAACTTCACATCTGCATATCTGAAACTCTCCGGCAGGGAGCTGAAGGAAAAGATACGTCTTGCCGGGGAAATCCTGAAGAGCTGCACCCTGTGCCCGCGCAGGTGCAGGGCCGACAGGACAGCGGGTGAGACCGGCTTTTGCAGGACGGGTGACAGGCCCGTTGTCTCAAGCTGGAGTCCCCATTTCGGGGAAGAATCCCCGCTTGTCGGCTGTCACGGTTCGGGCACGATCTTTTTCACCAACTGCAATCTCGGGTGCCTGTTCTGCCAGAACTGGACCATCAGCCATCACGGTGAAGGCCGCGAAATATCATTTGAGGCGCTGGCGGATATAATGCTTGCCCTGCAGGATCAGGGCTGCCACAATATCAACCTTGTCACACCCACCCACCAGGTCCCGATGATTTTAAGGTCGCTTGAGATTGCAACAGGCAGGGGCCTGAAGGTTCCCATTGTTTACAACTGCGGCGGATATGAGGCCCTTGAGACACTGAGAATACTTGACGGGGTGATAGACATCTATATGCCGGATTTCAAGTACGCCGCGCTGGGGCCTGCTGAAGAATATTCAAAGGCACGGGACTATCCCTCCGCGGCAAAGGCCGCGATCAGGGAAATGCACCGCCAGGTCGGTGACCTGGTCATGGACAGAAACGGTATCGCCCTCAGGGGCCTGCTTGTCAGGCATCTTGTCCTGCCGGGAGGCCTGGCAGGCACGGAAGAGGTCGCAAGGTTCATTGCAGATGAGATATCCCCGGATACTTACACTAATATCATGGCCCAGTACTACCCCTGCTACAAGGCCCGCAAACACCCTCCCCTTGACAGGAGGATTACAGAGCGGGAATACCGCGAGGCTGTGAGGGCGGCAAGAGAGGCCGGGCTGAAAAGGCTGGATTAAAGCCGGGCAGGTCGCCTGCCCGCCCCTGCGGCGATACTGTTAGTGCTGTTGCAAGGGTTAATGCCCTCAGAAATCCGTGGTAAGCCTCATCACGGTCGAAAGCCCGGTGAAGTCGCGCGCATCGCGGATTTCGGGGAAGTTGGTCTCTTCATCATGCATAACAAACCCTTTGACATTCACCTCATAGCGGAAATTCCGCCATAGCCTCCTGCTGACCCCGAGGCCGAGTTCCGCCTTTCCCCTGGCGCCTGTAAAACGGGATGAACTCTCGGGATAGTCATTGTCCGTGATATACAGCCCCCTGAGGGAGGCATTGAGGGCCGTCTTGCCGTTTAAGAGATATGCAAGCACAAGGTCGCCTGCAAACTCCCGGCCATGGCCGTTGCTGTCCTCGGTGAAGAGCCCGCCCGCGGTCTCCTGAAACCTGCTCTTGTCCCTCATGACCGTCCTGACCGTAAGGCCGGCATCCCATTTTGTCCCGTCATGGTTGAGACCGAACCCTGCGAGGTAATGCCTCCCCGGCTGGGCAAAGTCTTCCCCCTCCACCCTGTCTTTGCCGTACCATGCGTAACCGCCGAAAAAACGGCTGCTCCACCCCGGCGAGAAGTAGTACCGCACCTCCGCGGTTGCATTGACAATGTCCCCGGGGTCGTAATCCTGCAGATTCCTGCTGAAATCGTACTCCCCGCGCCAGAGATACCCCAGCCCGAGGCCGGCTGTCCATACGCCCCGGTCCATGACCACGGACACCGTGGGATTAACATTAAATCCTTCACCGAATGTATTGATTGAAACAAGGTCCGGGTCCATAATAAGGGCCAGTTCCTCCTGGACGAAATTGGTTTTGCCTGTCGGCAGATTGAGATCAAGCCCTATGAGCACGTCCACAGGCAGTCTTTCCGTTATCGCATAGGAAAAGTTGACCTTTGTGTCGAGGAGATGTGAGAGTGTACGGTTTTCCCCGGGGGACGGTTCGACATGTGTGCTGGCATAACCGGCCAGGAGGCTCAGTGAATAGTCGCCCTGACGCGCCTCGATCTTAACCGGGATATGCGCCTGCACGGCCCTGCTGTCTTTGTCGTCTTTCCACCAGTCAATCTGAAAACCGGTCTGAACGCTGAAGTCGTACGCCGCCGCCGTCCCCGCATTAGAGAAAGCATATACGGCGCTTAAGAGCAGTATGAACATATATGTCAGCGTCTTATGCTTCATAATACCCATTCCCTGTTTGCTGTCTAACACGGAGATGCCGCCTGCGAGCTGCCTGTATAGTCGACACTGCCGGAGTTGGAATTACAGATGTCTTCCCCCGAGAAATTGCACGTGCCCGATACCACGGAAGGCGTACTGTTGTCCCACAGGTTGCTGCGTGCGTTGATACTGCCCGTGGTGGTATTGAACAGGTCGATTCGCGTGTTGCAGCTCAGTGTATTGCTGTTAATCACGGGCGAACTGCTGTTCAGGACATATATTCCGTACAGCAGGTTGCCGGTTACCGTATTGCCTGATACGGACGGACTGCTGCTGTTCTGTATGTATATGCCGTATGTGTTTCCCGTGATCGTATTGCCTGTGATGGACGGGCTGCCGCTGCTGACGATTATCCCGCTGCCCCCGATTTCTCCCTGCTGGAAATTCCTGATGGTCGAATTGCTCACCGTGGAATCGGCCGACAGCGATATGCCGCTGATATCATAGCCGGTGCCCTCTATTAAACAGTCATTCACGGTGATTGCCGCGCCGTTGTCATATATCGCTGTAACAGCGGTGTCAATGCTGATTCTGCATCCTTCAACAGAGGCGCCCGCCGCTCCCAGGATCGTATTTGTAGTCCCCCCGCTGATTATCGTGGAATAATTGTCCCCCCGGCACTTAAGTGACGTGCCCTGTTTCAGTCTCAGCGGGAATGTCTCTCCTGCAGTGGTGTCGTAGGTCCCCGCGTCTATGCATATCTCCTTGTTGCCGTCTGTCTGCGTAAGGGCATAAGTAATGGTCCTGCATGGTGTGTCGGGGTTGGAACAGTCCGTATCATCGCTCCCTGTATTTACATCCACGTACAGGCGGCACGTGGTTGCCGCGGACAGGTTGACCGTGATTGAAAGGGCCTTCCCCTCGAGGTCAACCCACGTCTCGCCCCTGTAAAGCACAATGCCTGATGATGTCAGTGCCTCCAGCACTATATGCCTGTCAGGCCCGTTTAATATATCGAGTGTCACGGTGACCGAGCTCTTTCCGGCAACCGGGACAACCTTCCTCACGGTAACCATGTCATCGGCTGAGACCGTTATCCTGATACTGGCAACTGCGGAGGGTATGGCGGATGTTGTACTCACTGCGCCTGCTGCAGGGCCTGTCTCTCCCACGGTTATGGTCACAGCGGTCGTGCCGGCCGTATCCCCTGACAGTCCTCCGCCCCCGCTGCCGCAGCCGGCGGCCAGCAGAAATACCGCAAGGGCGGGTATCATCAATATCTTTTTCATGAATTTTCCCTTGTGAAACAAATTTTCCCCTTTACCTTACAGTTGCATTAAACCATTAAGGTCTACTGTTCCGGGAAAGTAATATCGATCCCCACGGGAACCGGCGTATCTTCAGGCCTCTCCGTCCTTTTGACCGGAGATTCCCGGGTCAGGCTGTCCGTGAGGGAAGTGCTGTCCCTTAACGAGCGGAGGAGCCTCTCGCTCCTCTTTGCGACGGTAACGAGGCCGAGCATCTTCAGTTCCCTGAGTGCATCCCCGGCCATACAGATATCCGGATCGTCTTTCAGGGCGCTTTCATAAAAGCGTGCCGCGCCTTCATAGTCCCCCCGGTCGCTTGCGTCTATGCCTTTGAAAAAAGCAAGAAGCGCCGGCCTGCTTGTTGAACAGGGCCTTTTCAGCGCCGCCCTCTGCCCGGGGGTAAGCTCGATCTTCAGGAGTTCAACGATCCTGAAAAGCAGGTCTTTTTCCATCCTGAACAAGTCATCGAGGCTGCCGCCCGCTGTCGCCCCCCCGAGTATCTCCCCTGCCGGCACATCGAGAAGATTTGATTCGATCCTGAGAGGAACCGCGTCCTCCTTAAGAATATCACCGCCCACCAGCCACCTGGCGCCCAGCAGTTTACCCACGCGGGGGGCGGTATCAGGGTCCACCAGTCCCGACAGGGCAAGACCCGTCTCCTCGGCCAGTGCCTGGATCCTCACCCTTTCAACCACCTGTATGCCTTC
>WFVK01000308.1 GCA_015491705.1 Nitrospirota bacterium
AGATATTATTATGAGACTGTTAATAACGGCAATTCAGTGTATATTGCACTGTATCTCCAGGCCTTCCTGCAGGAGGGTCGCCTCTTCGAGCAGGTCGCGGGCGTCTTTGTTCCCCGGGGCTCTCTGCAGGACCTTTTTGGTCAGTGATATGGATTCGCAGGGTGACTGTTCGTCATGGAGGAGATAGGCCGCCTCGGTGATCATGGGTGAGATGAGCCTGTCGATCTTTTTATTGGCAACGGCGGAGCCGGGTTTTAACACCAGGACTCTGCTGAATTCATCATATGCGCGTCCGTACTTCCTTTCCATGTAAAACTCTTCCCCTTTTTTCAGGGAAGACAGAATCTCCCTTGCTGTCTTCAGCCGTTCGGATGCATCCCTGTGAGCGGGGTTTTTCTGAAGTACCTTCTGAAATTCCCCGATGGCCTCGGAGAACTTCTCCTCTCTGAAAAGCCTTTCGCCGCTGTTGAAAAGATCCTCTATGGCCTTCTCTTCCCGCAGCCTGGCCAGTTTCAGGGACTCCGATTCCCCCGCCTGTTCCTCCGCTTTCTCAACCGGTTCAGCCTGCGCTTTCTCTTTAACGGCTTCAGGCTGCGCCTCTGGCGGTTTCTCCGGCAGGGGGGGCGGTGTTTTCTCTTTCTTCTCCGCCTCTTCCGGAAGCGGGATCATGATCTGCTGCCCCACGGATACGTTATTGACATCCCTGATATTGTTGAAATCCGCTATAACACGGTATTTCATTTTGTCCCCGTAGTATCTCCTGGCCAGTATGGACAGGCTTTCCCCCGGCTTAAGTGTGTGCAATATATAGCGTTTCCCCTTTAAGGCCTGCCCCTGCACCGGAGGAGAACGAAAGCTGACGCTGGAAAGTCTCCTCAGATAAGCGAGCACCCCGGTGTTTTCAGGGTCCAGGAAAAAGGCCAGCAGGAATTCCTTTTCAGCCTTCCGCGGCTCCCCCTTCTGCATGTAATATTTTCCCAGTATAAAGTGCCTCCGCACAGCTTCCTGCAGGCCCTCTTCAAGCTTCCTGATACTGTCCCGCAGATTCCGGTTGTCCGGCTCCAGTTCCTGGAGTTCCTTCATCGTCCGCAGGGCCTTTTTGAATTCCTTTCTGTCTTCATAGTCTCTGAGCAGTGCCGTCTTCTCCTGTATCTGCTGCCGCCGCTCTGTACCGGCTACCTGCAGGTTTGCACACCCTGCCGCTGTTATCACCATGAAAACAAAACAGACAATGCACGTTAATCTTCTCAATACCGTTTCCCCTGTCTTCATGTCTTAAAGGGGCATTTCAAGCAGATGGTCATATTGCCCTTCATATATCTTCCGGCGTTCGAAGCTCCGGAGCCTTCTTTTGAATTTTTCGAGGCTTGTGCCTGAAAGAATCTGGATGCGGTTTATTTCAAAGGGATTGACAAATGAGGGATTGCCCCTTTTAGTCATTATGACCCCCCCTTCCACCTTGGCCCCTACAACCGTCAAGCCCCCTTCATAGCCGTAACTCCTCGCAGCCTTGATCAGTGCACGGCTGAACTGGCCATACGGGTATGCTATATATTTTGGATCCTTTCCGAGATGCTGTTTTATCAGCTTCTTCGGGAGGAGCAGTTCCTGCTCCAGCCTTTTCCTGAAGTCCGCGTCTGTCTCGCCACGTTTCTTCCAGGGGATGCCCATACCGTGCGTCTTGGAGTGTACCTGAACGTCTATACCGTTGTCGCTCATCTCCTTCAGTATCTTCCAGTTCAGGGCCCCGCGGTTATAGGGAGAGATAAAGTCGGTATAAATAAACACCGTTGCAGGCAGACCGTATTTTTTAAGTATCGGATACGCCTTCGTATATACCGCCCTCCATCCATCGTCAAATGTTATCACCACGGATTTTTCAGGAAGGCCGTGCTTTAAATTTATAAACTCAAAAAAATCCTCAAGGGTGATCACCTGAAAATCACTGTTCTTAAGATAGGCCATCTGCTCCTCAAAGGCCTCCGGTGTAATCTGCATGGGGGATCTGGGCTTTTCCCTTATGTCATGATATGTGAGGATGGTTACGAGCTGGTAGCCGTCAGGTCTTATCCCGCCTTTGTCATAGGGAAGGAACGAAGGTGAGGGAAATACGGACGCCTCTTCCGGTTTGCCCTTGACGCCGGCGCAGCCGGATATTAAAAGCACGGCCGCCGCCACTAAAACAACGATTACAAAACCTCTGCGGTTATACGCCATCCTTCCCCTCTTTTCTCCTCTCCACCTTCTTAAAGAAATCCCGCCCGTTTATGAACAGTCTAAGATTCACCGAATCTTTCCTTCATGAATGCTGCAAGTGCGGCCTTCGTGTACATGAACCCCGGCGTGACCTTTACAAAGTCTATTATATCCCTGAAAACTTCACCTGCGCTCTGATACCGCTGCGAAGGGTCCCGCTCCAGCATTTTCATTACAATCCGGTTCAGCTCACCGGGCAGGTCACCCCTTCTCTCCCCTAAAGGCGGGATTTCCGCCTCACAGGCCAGCCTCAGTATCTCGTGGCTTGTCTCCCCCCGGTAGACCTTGTTCCCGGAAAGCAGTTCGTAAAAGAGGATCCCCAGCGAAAAGATGTCTGACCTGCTGTCTATATTTCCGCCTGCAGAGGCCTGCTCGGGAGACATGTAATGGAGTTTGCCCTTTACCACGCCGCAGACCGTATTCTTTGACTGTCTCTGCGCGGCCCTGGCAATGCCGAAATCCACAATCTTCACGTCACCTTCGAGGGAAACCAGGATATTCTGGGGGCTGATATCCCTGTGCACTATGTTCAGGGGCTTCCCGCTGAAATCATCTGTCTTCTTGTGGGCATAATCCAGTCCCTTGCACACCTCCGACACCACGTAAAGCGCAAGACCGACCGGTATATCACCACCCGCCCTTTTCATAATGGACAGGAGGTTTTCACCTCTAATATACTCCATGGCGATAAAGTATGTTCCCATTACATTGCCGAAGTCATGGAGCGTGGCTATATTGGGATGGCGAAGCTGGGATACCAGATTGGCCTCGTCAAGCAGTGCAGAGATGTACTCCGTATCATCCGCCTTCTCGGAAAGTATGCGCTTGAGCGCCACCCTCATCCTGAAATCCCCCACTTCTTTCCTTGCGACAAAGAGCTCTCCCATGCCGCCTGATGCAATCTTTTTCTCCAGCACATAGGCGCCGATACGGTTGCCGTCTGATTCAGGGAGAGCCGCCTTTCTTTTCCTGTCCATCCTGTCCTTTAAAACGACAAGTGCGATGACAGAGAGAAACACTGAAACCGCCGCCGCCCAGAGCGCAATCTTTCTTCTTTCCAGTGCCTTTTCCACTTCCCTGAACGGGAGGCCGAAGTGGAAAGAGCCGATCTTTATCCTGTTTTTCCCCTGGCCGTAATAAATGGGAGAGGAGAAGTCAACGATGTATCCGCCGGCCTTGCTGTCCATGAAGCGCAGCGCCGTGAATTTTTCCCCTTGCCGGAAAATCCTGTCCCCTTCAACCGGATTATAAAGACCGCCGACCAGTCTTTCATCACTATGGGCCCTGATTCTTCCGTTCTTGACATCCGTGATCAATGCATAGTTTATCACGCGGTTTTTCGAGATTCCCTGGATAATCGCCTTTAATTTAAAGAGCGCCTCGATCTGCCAGTCATCCCGCCTCGAACGGGCGCGGGCCAGCCAGTTGGCGGCCTCATTTTCAGGGAATACTTCAATGATGTATTTCCCGCTGTTGATCAGGCCCTGCCTGGCGCTGTTCACCTGGTTCGTTGTCAGAAAGGCAGTTCCTGCAATAACTATCAGGCCGGCAGGGATGATGATATAAAGGATCTTTTTCTGTCTCCCCAGCACGGGCCGGAGGCCGGAAACCATCCGCAGGTTCAGAAATCCCCGCAGTTTTGTCCTGATACTGCTGGTCTTGTTTTTTATAAATGTTGTGGACTGCTGAAGAATCGTTCCGAATTCCATGGATGCTTCATAACCGATACATGAGCTTACAGCGACATTGATCCTGCAGTTACATAAAACACCGCGGGCGGGCGTGAAAGAGCCTGAAGGTTTACTGCAGGCCTCCCGCCGGTTTATGCAACATTTTAAGGACTATTCAGTTGTAAATATCAGTCTAAAATATACCATAGTGCACATCTGAATACAAGAAAGAATGAAAAACCATACAGTTGCATGAACGGAAAAAGGGAGACTCAGGTTGTATCCCGCCCTGACATGTGATATATTGTATTCTGATGCCGGATAAAGAGGGCAGGCCTGCCGGCTCCTGTATAGCCTATATAATTATAAAATATGGAACAATAAGATCATACAGGCTGCGGAAGATATGTTTATTGTAATGATTACACCGGAATGCGCCCCGGCGGCCAAAGTGGGCGGCCTGGGCGACGTGGTCTTCGGGCTGAGCCGCGAGCTTGAGATCAGGGGAAATGATGTTGAGATAATTCTCCCCAAGTATGACTGCATGCGATATGACCATATTTATGCGCTTCAGGCGGCCTACAACGATCTCTGGGTTCCGTACTACGGCCAGTGGGTGCACTGCACGGTATATTTCGGATTCGTCCACGGCCGCAAGTGTTTCTTCATAGAACCCCATTCCGACAGGAATTTTTTCAACCGCGGGATATTCTACGGCCATCACGACGACCCCGAGCGCTTTGCCTTTTTCTGCAGGGCGGCGCTTGAATTCATGCTGAAGTCAAACAAGCACCCGGACATCATACACTGCCATGACTGGCAGACAGGTCTTGTGCCCGTCCTTTTATTCGACATATACAAATATACAGGGATGTCCCATCCCCGCGTGTGCTATACCCTGCACAACATGAAGCACCAGGGTGTGACGGGGGAATTTATCCTGCGCGAGGTGGGCCTGGACAATACCGGCTACTATATGCATTACGACCGTCTGCAGGACAATTTCAACCCCTTCGGAATCAATCTGATGAAAGGGGGGATTGTATACTCGAACTTTGTCACCACCGTATCACCCACGTACGCGGATGAGATAAAATATTCGGACCAGAATTTCGGGCTCGGCCACACGCTTCATATACATGCCGTTAAATTCGGAGGTGTGTTAAACGGTATTGATTATGATGTATGGAATCCCGAGATCGACAAATACATCCCGTATAATTACGGGATCGGCAATGTGGAGGCCAAGTACGGAAACAAGGAATCGCTCCGCCACAGGCTGCTGCTGCGCCAGGAATTCAAGCCGGTCATTGCATATATAGGCAGGCTGGACAGCCAGAAAGGGGTGCATCTCATCAGGCATGCCATCTTCTACGCACTGCAGCGGGGCTGCCAGTTCGTGCTCCTTGGTTCAGGGCCTGATCATGAAATCAACAACTATTTCCTGCACCTGAAGCACCAGTTGAATGACAATCCCGACTGCCATCTTGAAATAGGGTACAACGAGGAGCTTGCCCATCTGATTTATGCAGGCGCGGACATGATAATTGTACCCAGCCTCTTTGAACCCTGCGGGCTGACCCAGATGATCGCCATGAAATACGGCACCGTACCCATTGTCAGGCATACCGGAGGGCTGGCCGATACGGTGTTCGACGCCGACTATGCGCACAAGCCCTATCATGAACGCAATGGATATGTATTTCATCATTTCAATTACGAGGGTCTGGAATCAGCCATGAGCCGCGCGATCGGTATGTGGTATTCGTATCCGCAGTATTTCAGGGAGCTTATGATCAACGGAATGAGGTACGATTATTCATGGAAAAATCCGGGCGGGCATTACCTGAACATCTATGAATACATCCGTGACAAAACCTGACCGCCGCCTCACGGCTCCTGCATAAACCTTATCCCCGCAGGCTCCGCTGCCTGTTTATGCTACATTAAACCTTACAGTTGCATAACACCATCGCCCGCATGCCGGAGAGCCCGGCGGAAAAGCTTTATCTGCGATTCCCTGAGGAAATATCAGCACGGCATGTTATAAAGTAACCCCTCCCGGCCTCCCCTTAACTTAAGGGGAGGAGGTAACCCCCTTAATCCCCCTTAAACCAAGGGGGAAATATATCCCCCCTCTTAGGTTAAGAGGGGCAGGGGGAGTTATCCGATTAATTTCTCCTCCTGCAATAAAGACTTATTTTCAGTACCCCTTCGCCTTATAACCCTTGAACCCTGAACCGGCTAACCCCTGAACCTCAAACAGGGTTTTACGCCGGGCTCTCCAGCCGGTTTAT
>WFVK01000309.1 GCA_015491705.1 Nitrospirota bacterium
CCGACAATCAACCAGCCCGTCGATCCGGACGCGGCCCAGATTATTGCAGAGTCATACAATATAAAGATAGAGGCCACAAGCGTTGAGGATGAAGAGGCGATACTTGAAGAAAAGGATATCGATGAGTCAGCTCTCAGCCCGCGACCCCCTATCGTCACCATTATGGGTCACGTGGACCACGGAAAAACCACTCTCCTTGATGCAATAAGGAAGACAAGGGTTACGGAGACCGAGGCCGGGGGAATTACACAGCATATCGGCGCCTACAAGGTGAAGCTGAAGGACAAGGAGATAACCTTCCTTGACACGCCGGGCCATGAGGCATTCACTGTTATGAGGGCAAGAGGGGCGAAGGTGACGGATATCGTTGTGCTTGTTGTAGCGGCCGATGACAGTGTCATGCCCCAGACCATCGAGGCCATAGACCATGCAAAGGCCGCCAATGTGCCGATAGTCGTGGCGGTGAACAAGATAGACAAGCCCGAGGCCAATGTGTCGAAAGTCAAAAATGAACTCTCGCAGTACGGTATTGTTCCGGAGGAGTGGGGAGGTAAAAACATATTTGTTGAAGTCTCCGCAAAACAGAAAACAAACATCGAGCAGCTCCTCGAGATGATACTGCTCCAGGCGGAGATGATGGAGCTGAAGGCGGATTACAACAGGCCTGCGAGGGGGACGATCATTGAAGCCAAGCTCGACAGGGGAAGAGGTCCCGTCGGGACCGTTCTCGTCAATTCCGGAGAGCTCAAGGTAGGCGATTCGTTCCTTGTCGGCACCATCGCGGGCAGGGTCAGGGCGCTGGTAGATGACACCGGCAGAAAAGTTGAGAAGGCCGGGCCGTCCACGCCTGTTGAGGTCGTGGGATTTCCCGAGGTTCCGCAGGCAGGGGATATCTTCACTGTCATGGCTGATGAAAGAAAGGCCAGGCAGATAGCGATGAACAGGCTGCAGAAACGCAGGAGCGCCGCAATAGCCCGGAAGAAAAAGCTTACCCTTGACGACCTCTTTGAAAAAGTCCGGGAAGGAGAGATCAAGGACCTCAATATTATTATCAAGGCTGATGTACAGGGCTCCGTAGAGGCGGTGAAAGACGCCCTTTCCAAGATAACACATTCGCAGGTCAAGCTGAATGTCATCCATTCCGGCGTAGGCGGAATCAATGAATCCGACGTGGTTCTCGCCGCCGCGTCAAACGCCATTATCATAGGATTCAACGTGCGGCCCGATGCAAACGCCGCCTCTATTATCGAACGGGAGGGCGTTGATGTCAGGCTATATACCGTAATCTACGAAGCCATCGAGGATATCAAGAAAGCGCTTGAAGGTCTCCTCGAGCCTACCATCACCGAAAAGGTTATCGGGAGGGCCGAGGTAAGGAATATCTTTCACGTATCCCGGCTTGGCACCGTTGCCGGCTGCTATGTGCTTGACGGCAGGATATCCAGGGCAAGCGCGGGAGTAAGGATTATAAGAGACAGCATAGTTATTTACGACGGCAGGATATCTTCCCTCAAGAGATTCAAAGACGACGTCAAGGAAGTCCAGTCCGGATTCGAATGCGGCATAATGATAGAAAATTTCAATGATCTGAAGATCGGCGATATCCTTGAAAATTACGTAATGGAGGAAGTCGCCGCAAAGCTGGAATAGTTGGTATTTTACGCCGATAGCAAGGTGAAGTGTGATTAATGCCGGACACTTTTAAGAGATGATAGTCGGCCTGCTTACCCTGAACCTGCACATACCGGGGGCGGATTCCCTGAAATCCAAGAGGATGGTGGTCAAGAGCCTGACCGACAGGATAAAAAACAAGTTCAACGTCTCGGTCTCGGAAGTGGATGCAAACAACCTCTGGCAGCGGAGTGTCATAGGCGTGGCATATGTCTCCAATGAAACGGTTATGGTAAACAGGGTATTTGAAAAAATCAGGAATCTGGTCTCTGCAACGCACTCCGTTGAACTGATCGATTCGACCATGGAGATGTTGTAGTACTGAAAACTTTCAGCCGCCGGCGATGTTTTCATGCAAATGTAAGGTTTACACACACGGGCACTGATTTAAGACAACATGCATCCATATAAACGTTCGGCAAGGGTCGGTGATTTAATAAGGGAAGAAATCGCCGACATTATAATGAACAAGATCAAGCATAAAAGTCTCGGTTTCGTCACCGTCACCGGCACCAGGGTCAGTGACGACCTGAGGCACGCAACTGTTTACCTGAGTGTTCTCGACGACAGGGAAGGCAAAAAAACGGTGAGAAAGCTCAGGTCCTCATCATCGTTTATAAGGAGCGAACTCGGGAGAAGACTGAACATGCGGTACGTGCCGCTGCTGACATTCAGGATCGACGAATCAATAGAATACGGCAGGAAGATCGATAAAATACTATGCGACTTGAAATCGGAAAGGAGCTCTCTTGACGACGACGAAAGTCTCCTCTGAACTTCTCAATCTTATCAGGCGAAACAATTCTTTCCTGATAGTGGGGCATATCAACCCGGAGGCCGACTCCCTGGGCTCTTCCCTGGCCCTTGCGCTCGGCCTGAGGAAAATGGGCAAAAGAGACATATGTGTCCTCAGCAGGGATCCCGTGCCTGAAAACCTGAGGTTCCTGCCTTCCTCGAAAACAGTAAGGCGCAGGCCTCCCCGCAGGGAATTCGACGTCCTCTTCATAGTGGACTGCAACGATCCGGAAAGGACGGGTTTTAAGGGGTTCAGGGCCGCAAAGACCGCTGTAATAGACCATCATGTGCTGCCGGCAGACGCCGGAAAATCCGAATTTTACAGCTCCCTGTCGGCGAGCCTCATCGACCCCGAGGCCGCTGCAACAGGCCTGCTGGTCTACAAGGTATTAACCGCGCTCAGGATACCCATCGATAAAAACATCGCCGAAAACCTGTATGCGGCGATTCTGGTGGACACGGGGGGGTTCAGGTATTCCAATTCATCACCAGAATCCCTGAAGATCGCATCCCGCCTTGTCGAGGCAGGTGCTAAACCCTGGGACATAACAAAAGATGTCTATGAAAGCATCCCTTTCAGGTCAATGAAGTTGCTGGGACTTTCCCTTTCGACACTTGAGAAGAAAGACGGCGTGGCATGGATTACGACCACCAGGGCCATGTTCAGGAAAACAGGAGCGACCGCGGAGGACGCCGAAGACTTTGTCGACTATCCGAGGAAAGTCAAGGACATCGACGTCGCTGTCTTCTTCAGGCAGGACGCCATGAGATCCTTCAAGATAAGCCTCCGGTCAAAAGGCAGGGTCAATGTGCAGAAGATTGCAAAACGCTTCAACGGCGGCGGACATGTTGCCGCTGCAGGATGCACGGTCAACGGTACCCTGAAAGAGGTGCAGGACAAGGTACTGAGGGCCGTCAGGGAGGCGCTGAAGGGCGGCAGGGGGTAGTGCATGTTAGATATATAAATGGATGCTGTAATCAGTATCAATAAACCCAGGGATATTACCTCACAGGACGCCGTCACAAGGGTGAAGCGCATACTGAGAGTGAAAAAGGCCGGACATACCGGCACGCTTGACCCCCTGGCGACGGGCCTCATGCTTGTCTGCATCAACAGGGCCACCCGCCTTGCATCGTATCTTTCCGGCCTCGACAAGGAATACAGGGCGGTAATGAAACTCGGCGAGACCACCGACACGCAGGACGCATACGGCAGGGTCATTGAAAAGGCCGATATACGCGGGATAAGCACAGGCGTTATTGAAGACACCCTCAGGTCATTCCGGGGCAGGATACTCCAGCAGCCCCCGATGTTTTCCGCATTGAAACATAAAGGCAGGCCCCTCTATGAATACGCAAGAAAAGGCATCGAGATCGAGCGCAGGAGAAGGGAGGTCGATATCCACGCCGTGGATATCCTGAATATCGACCTGCCTTTTGTCACATTCCTGGTACGCTGCTCCAGCGGCACCTATATAAGGACCCTGTGCGATGATGCGGGCAGAAAACTCGGAACAGGCGCGCACCTGTCCGAGCTTGAACGTACGGCCATAGGCCCGTTCAGGGTCAGCGACAGCATCTCGTTCGGGGAACTGAAGGCAGGGGTAAGAGACAAGGGTGTTTATACAATGGATGAGGCGCTGTCCTGGCTGCCGGAGCTGAGGATAAATGAATCACTGGTGCGGGGAGTGACCCATGGGAACCCCGTGAGCCAGGACAATGCCGGAGAGTTTCCCGATGACCTGAAAAGAGCGCCGGGGATAAGAATAAAATCATCCCGCGGGGAACTGCTTGCAATCGGCAGGGTTTCAGACGCGGGGGATATAATCAGGATGAACGTCGTATTTGCATGATCAATGGCCGGAAAAAACCGAAACGACCTGATAATCAAAGTCAAAGTCGAGCCCCGCTCATCCCGGCCCGGCATTGCCGGCCCTTACGGAGATGCACTGAAAGTGAGGCTGTCCTCACCGCCTGTTGATGGAAGAGCAAACAGAGAGCTCATTGAGATACTTTCCGCGGAATTCGGTGTCCATAAAAAGGACGTGGAGATAATCGCGGGACATTCCGCCAGAAACAAGGTCGTAAGGCTTAGCGGCCTGAGGGCCGCGGGGGAGAGAACAAAAAAGCGTTTACATTTGGGATCATTATAACGTATTATTATTTTATAAC
>WFVK01000310.1 GCA_015491705.1 Nitrospirota bacterium
TTTCTGTCCCCTGGTTATGGCGGCCGTACCCCTGAGTTCCCCGAATGTATAATCCCTTCCCGCGATCCTGAACACCGCCCTGGTCCTGTTTTCCCTGATCGCGGCCTTAAGCTCCCGGAGCCACGGGCCCACGGGAAGGTTCAGTTTCGCCAGTTTATCCTTGTCGATATTGATATGGTAATCCTCCTGAAGGCTGAATGCGAGGCATGGTATCTGGTGGTCGAGTACCGCAGCGGAAACACTGAAGAATGAATCCCGCAGCAGGACGCCGTCAAAGGGCAGCATGCCGGAATCTTCACGCCTGAAAGATGTCTCGGCCCTGAAAACCGTTTTCCTGACAGAGGATTCGCTTACCTCCGAAACATGAATGTGAAGCGGGTAATCACCGGTGAGATTCCATGTATACCCCCTGAGCTTGCCTTCCACGCAGTCTGTAAACCCTTCAGGGCCGTAGAGTCTCAAGGGGGTTTCCCTTTTAAGGGAGACCCTCAGTATATTGTCAAATCCGATAAAATGATCTACATGCGTGTGGGATACAAAGATATCCGTTGTCTTTAGAATATCTCTCACGGAAAGGGCCCGGGTCCAGCCGAGGTCGAACATCAGTGCCCGTCCTTCCCTGAGCAGTCTCACATAAACCGCCGGGTCTTCAAAGGGACTGTTGAGATGTCTTGGATGGAAAGACGGTTTCATGGCAAATTATAGCTTAATTAATGATATAATATGAACAAAAAGTCAATCATTACAATCTGCCGGTTATTCGATGAGAGGATAACCGTTTTCTCCGGAGGTTTGAATGCCTGAGCTAAGGAAGGACCCCATCTCCAGCAGATGGGTTATTATTTCAGTCGAGAGGGGCAAACGTCCCTCGGATTTCGGGATGCGGCTTTCCGCCAAGAAAGGGGGGTTCTGCGCATTTTGTGAAGGCAACGAGTATACCACTCCTCCCGAGATACTGGCCTTCAGACCTGATAAAAGCAAACCGAATACCCCGGGCTGGACCCTCAGGGTTGTATCCAACAAATTTCCGGCCCTTAACATAGAAGGCCAGTTGAACAGGCAGGGTGAGGGCATATTTGACAAAATGAACGGCGTCGGCGCCCACGAGGTGATAGTGGAATGCCCAGACCATAATCTTACGCTTTCCACAATGCCCCTGAAGTATGTAGAGGACGTCTTATGGGCGTTTCATTACAGAATGAGCGATCTTAAAAAGGATGAACGTTTCAGGTATATTCTTGTTTTTAAAAATGAAGGCTACGACGCGGGCTCATCCCTGGAGCATACACACTCCCAGCTTATAGCCCTTCCCATTGTCCCCCACCTGGTGAGTGAGGAAATCGAACATGCGCGGGAGTACTACGGTTATAAGGAGAGATGTCTCTTCTGTGATATAATACGGCAGGAGAGTACAGCGAGGACAAGGGTTATTTCCGAAAATGACGATTTTATCGTGCTTGCCCCGTTTGCGCCGCGGTCACCGTTTGAGACCACTATACTGCCCAAGAAACATGCATCAAGCTTTTTGCCGGACGGAAATTTCGGCCTTCTGGCCGAGATACTGCAGCGGACATTAAAACAGATAGACAAGGTGCTGAACCTTCCCCCATACAATATGATGATTCATACCTCGCCATTCAAGGACGAAGACAACGAGTATTACCACTGGCATATAGAAATAATACCGAAACTCACAAAGATTGCAGGTTTTGAGTGGGGGTCGGGATTTTACATTAATCCGACGCCCCCCGAGGAAGCCGCAAGGTTTATGAGGGAGGCGGAAATTTAAATTAACCTTATGGCTGAAACAACCGGCAACAAAGATCGGAATGATCTTTCGACAACGTCCAATATCCTGACAAAGGTTACGCAGATAGCCAGCTCGACACTGGAACTCCGTGAGATACTCGATACCATTTCGCTTGTAATAACGGATACGCTCAACAAGGACGTGTGCTATATCTGCCTCCTGAAGCCGGAAAGTAAGGTTGTCTGTATCCAGGCTGTAAAAGGCGGCGACAGGGAATCGGTCAAGGTATTCTGCATTCAGGATGAAGAGGAGATTATACACGAGATGTTTAAGGAACTGAAGCCGGTAATGATAGAGGATCTGCGCACGGAACCCAGGGTGAGAGATATTCTCAACCCCCAGACGGACAATTTCTGTTCGCTGCTTGCTGTTCCGGTTGTAAGGGACGACAAACTCATAGGAGTTCTGGTAGTACAGACCGCGGAGAGCTGTGTCTATACCGAGGAGGAGATCGCCGTCCTGACGATAATCTCTCACAACATCAGCGCCGCCATCCGTAATGCGGAGCTTTACAGGAGCGTCAAGGCTCAGCTTGACGAACTGAAGGTCATACACGAGATAGGCAAGGCCATCACATCCATTTTAAACATCGACGAGCTCCTTCCATATATATGCATGGAGGTATCAAAGGCATTCAATGCAAGGGGATGCACCCTGAGACTCCTTGAAGGGGAAACACTCCAGATAAAGGCATCTTACGGATTGCCCGACAGGATACTTCATGAAATGCCCCTCCGCCTCGGCGAGGGCATATCGGGAAATGTGGCATTGACCGGTGAACCGCTGCTTATAGACGACACCTCCATGATGCCGGATAATCTCCGCGTTCCCGGAATTGATTCAAAATCCGTAATATGTGTCCCCCTTTCAATCGGCGAGCAGGTGATCGGAACACTTGCGCTTTATGATAAAAAGGACGAATGGGGGGTGGCTGCGTTTTCACAGGAGGACCTCAACTCCCTGATAACTTTTGCATCCGTCTCCTCCATAGCAATTGAGAACGCAAGGCTCTACAAGGCCGAACTTGACAAGGAGCGGGAGGTCACCCAGACAAAAGACTATCTGAAAAGCCTTATCAATGACTCGGCGGACGCCATTATTACATCGGATACTAATGGTATCATTACGTCGTGGAACAGGGGCGCTGAAAACATCTACGGCTTTACGGAAGAGGAGGTAATCGGCAAATTCCTTCCCATGGTCCCGCAGTTTCTGATAGAGGAGGAGAAAAATTTCATAAAGAGGCTGCAGAAAAAAGAGACATTGAGAAATATCGAGACGATAAGGCAGACAAAAAACGGCAGGCTGATTGAAATCAGTCTTACACTCTCGCCCATACTGGACTCATCCGGAAATGTCACGGGAATAAGCGGGATATCCAGGGATATATCAGAAAAAAAGCTGGTTGAAAAGGAATTGATAAGAAAAAACCAGGAGCTGTCGAGGCTGTTTTTTATAAATTCCGTTGTAAGGAGCACCCTTGAGCTGGACAAGCTTCTGAAGATGGTGCTCACCGTGGTTACAATGGGCGACGGGCTCGGGTTTAACAGGGCGATACTGTTTCTCGTTGATGAATCGCAGAACATGCTTAAGGGCACCATGGGAGTAGGTCCTGCAAGCCCTGAGGAGGCAAAGGATATATGGCTTGACATGGAAGGCAAGAGTCTCGGAGCCATTATTGAAGAAATAGAGAACAGCCCTTTCCACCTGGATTCCCATCTCGACAAGTTAAGCCAGCGTTTGAGCGTCAACCTCGACGGGGACTGCATACTCTGCCGGTGCATCAAGATGAAGAAGCCTTTCAATATTCAGAATGCCAGGACAGAACCAATAGTAAGCCCTTACCTTATTCAGATGCTGGGTGCCGAGGCATTCGGGGTCGTGCCCCTCATGTCGAGAGACAAGGTGATCGGCCTGATCTGGGTCGACAACATTTTCACAGGCAGGCCCATTAAAGATGAAGACCTGCAGTTCCTCATGGGATTTTCAAGCCATATCGCATCGGCTATAGAGAATGCAAGGCTTTTCGAAAGCGTCGCCCTTGCGCAGTCCGAGCTCAAGAATATATTTGAATCAATCTCGGACATGGTCTACTTTACCGAGAAGGACTGCACCATAATGCGCATTAACCAGGCCGTTGTCAGGAAGCTTGACAGGCCGGAAGAAGAGATTATAGGCAAGAAGTGTTACAGCGTATTCCACGGCAAAGACAAGCCGTGGGAGAAATGCCCTCACTGCCAGTCGATAAACTCCCGTAAACCGTTTGTGGGAGAGCTTGATGAACCCAATCTTGACGGCACATTTGTTGTGTCGAACTCGCCCATTTTTGACTCAGGGGGCAATTTTGTCGGAACGGTTCATATCTCACGGGACATAACGGAACTTCGCACCCTGAGAGAAAGGGTCGCCCATTCCGAAAGAATGGCCGCCCTCGGGGAACTGGCAGCAAGGGTGGCGCACGAGATAAGAAATCCCCTCATCTCCATAGGAGGATTTGCGCGAAGGCTTGAGAAAAAGCTTACCGATGATACCAGGGAATATGCAAAGATCATCGTCAACGAAGTTTCAAGGCTCGAAAACATCCTGAAGGAGATTCTGGGTTTTGTAAAAAGCTCGAGGATTGTAAAAACCAGAGTGGACATTAATGAAATCATAACCAACATAACGGATTTTATTACACCCGAAATCAACCAGAAACAGAACGTACTCAAAAAGGAGTTGTCGGAGGTCCCTGTCATGACCCTGATAGACCCTGACAGGATAAAAGAAGCGGTGTTGAATATTATTGCAAATGCCAATCAGGCGACATACCAGGGAACAATCACCGTGAGAACCAGGCAGGAGGAAAATGAGGCGGTTATCGAGGTGCTGGATATTGGCTGCGGCATTAAAGAAGAAGATATTAAAAGCATCTTTAACCCCTTTTTCACAACAAGGCCCGAGGGCACGGGTCTCGGCCTGGCGGTCACCCATAAGATTATTCAGGAGCACAACGGAAAAATCAAGGTTGAAAGCGTATGGGGCAGCGGTACGGCCTTCAGGATATACCTGCCGCTGGAGAATGACAACGGGCAACTGCAGGGATAATTATGTAACGTTATAAAAAGAGGAGGAAAAAATATGAAGCTTCTTATTGTTGATGATGATCTGAATATACAGCGGCTTTACAAGGAAGAACTGGAGGAGGAAGGATATAATGTAGTAATTGCCAGCACGGGCAAAGACGCCCTGGAGAAGTTTGAGAAGGAGAACCCGGATATTGTCACCCTGGATATACTCATGCCCGACATTGACGGAATAAGCCTCCTGAGAAAGATGAAAGAGCAGCGCCCTGATATTCCCATCATAATGTCTACGGCCTATGACTACAGGGATGACTTTGCTGTCTGGGCATCCGAGGCATACATAGTGAAGTCGTCCGATCTCAGCGAACTGAAAAAGACGATAAAGAAACTCGCAAGCAATCCCGGGAAACGACCTGCATAAGAAAGCAATGTTGCAGGTCTGAAACAGGGGTGATTTCCATATTTTTAACACGAGGAAATTATAAATGCAATATTTCCCGCAGAACCTTCCCGGGACAACGGGGCGGACCTCGCGGAATGTTCAGTATAGCCCTTCCGACTCACTTTACAAATCAAACCTTATTTAGGTAATATTCATAGGTGGCCGAAAGCGCACGGTATCAGGCGGAACCGGTTGAACATCTGATATTCTTTTCTTTCAAAGTCACTTTTTTCCGGAGAGGTGGCCGAGCGGTTTAAGGCAGCCGCCTGCTAAGCGGTTGTGGGGGTCAAACCTCACCCAGGGTTCAAATCCCTGCCTCTCCGCCACTAAAACCGGAGGCGTTGCCCTCAGCATGAACCCGGAGACGGTTCGGGCGGGGCGGAAATAATAACACTTTATTACGGGGAGGAAAATTAATGAAAAAGGCCCTTTTAATAATCTCTGTCATAGTCGTTCTCTTTTCATTCGGGGCGTGCAAGGAAAAGGAAAAAGAGGAACCTGCTTCCCGGAAAACGGAGTCGCCGGCGTATGATATGAAAGCCCCGGCTTCAATGCCGGGGCATGGAACCATGGATAAGAAGACGGAGATGCAGGTGATCGTGCCTCCGGAAGTCAAGGACCGGTGGGGCGAGGTGAAGTTCAGCGTTGAAGACAAAAAAGAAAACAGGAGCCGGGAGTTCACCGTGGCCATTGGTGATGAATTTAAAATTCCTGATTCGGACCTGACTGTCAGGACAGGGCCTTTTCTTCCTGATTTCAAGATGAGCGGGCAGATCATCACCTCCGCCTCGAATGACCCGAAAAATCCGGCCATCGGGGTGGCCATATATGAAAAAGACAAGAAGATTTTCCCCGAGTCAGGGAGAAAATGGGGATGGCTTTATATAAACTTCCCGACCATACACTCTTTTCAGCATGAACGCTATGCATTGACATTCATAGAGGCAATCAAGAAATAAAGAGGGTTGAACGGAAAAACAGGCATGAGAATCTCCGAAAATACAATTTACGGCAACATCCTGACCGTGTTTCTGATCCTGGCCATACATGTGCTTCTGATCGGCGGCATAGGTGTGCTGGTCCTGTTTTTCTACGGGATAATCAATCATATGGTATGGATGATACTCGGCATTCTGAGCCTCTTCATGGGCGGTTACTGGTTCTACAGGCACCTGAAGTCGGACATGAAAGCGCTTAAAGACATCACAGGGGATTCCTTGAAGGGAAAGGACGTAGAGGTGAGCTTTCTGGGCGGGGTGGCGACTTTCAAGATCACCGATTCGCCGGTCAGTCAAAGAATAAAAAGGCTCCCCCCGGGGCAGCCCCGACGGCTGGCCGGACAAAAGCCCGACGATATCAGGACCCTTGCGGAGCTGGCTCAGATGTATGAGAAGAAACTGATCACATTTGATGAGTACAACAGGGCCAAGAAGAAGATTCTGTAAGTGTCCGCGTTGTAACTTTAATATGCGCCCATAGCTCAACTGGACAGAGCGCCGGACTACGAATCCGTAGGTTGGGGGTTCGACTCCTCCTGGGCGCGCCATTGCCTCACTGCCCGTACCAGTGCCATACCGAGATAAAGCAGGGCCTCGACATCGAGAAAATCCGCAGCCGTCGAATCCGATAGCAGCTTGCATTCCGCGCCGAACTCCTCATCCCCGCGCCATAAAAGCACGAGAAACGGTATCCGGGGCAGCGGGTATATAACAAAGCTGTAATCCGCTGAAAAGCCCCCGGCCTTTTCAGCACCCATTGCGCCCAAGCTCTTCATGAAGCGTTCCGCATCGCGCTCGAACATCTTTGCGAGAGGGATTTCACAGGCGCCGTGAAAGCTCTCCGCCCTGATCAGGCCGTCCTTCAGCTCCCTGAAAGCGACCCATTTGCCGGACGGCTGGCCTGTGCCGCTCTTTTTCAGATACATGAGGATGAGTAGCTTGTCCAATATATCCATTTCACCCTCAAAACCCGAACGGCCCAGTGTAATGTCCCGGCCCATATATCTTATTTTAAGGTGGCCGTTGCTGCATTCCGCGCCTGCGTGTTGAGCGATACCGGAAAGGTCCATTGCACGGACCTCCCCTAACAGCTCACTGAGCCGTTTTTCCTTCCAGTCGCCCGTATCCGGGAGCATGGCCCGGATATTTTTTGCCGAGCTTTCATCAAGCACAGGGCAGTCGGACAGGGAAAGGGTTCCCGCGAGCAACTGCACTGCAAAGGACATGCATGTCCCGGCCGGGCATTTTCCGCAGTTGGTGCGCGGCAGTTCCTTATAAACTTCGATAGGTGTCATTATAAAAAATCTGATCCTGCATCGTCATAGATATCAATGATACCTTCTGCAGGTTATCCATGGCAAGAAGAGTTTTTTATGAGAATAACAGCAGTTGCCCTATCTAAAACTCTCAGGTGTGACGCTTGCACCTAACGGGCCAGCCGGATCTTATCCTGATTTTCATATGATAAAAGGGACGATACCCTTATCAAAATCAAAAATTGTCTCTACAGCCTGTTCAGTGAACACGATTTCTGCGCCTCTGATAGTCATATTCCAAACCGTCAATACAACCTGTTAAAATATCTGGATGTCTATTGACGAACTCATTATTGAAGGCGCCAGACAGAACAACCTTCAGAATATCACCCTCAGACTGCCGCATAACCGGTTTATCGCCGTCACCGGCGTATCGGGCTCTGGCAAGTCGTCCCTGGCCTTTGATACAATCTTTGCCGAAGGCCAGTGGAGGTTCATAGAATCCCTTTCCACGTATGCAAGACTC
>WFVK01000311.1 GCA_015491705.1 Nitrospirota bacterium
TGGAAATACGTCTCTGTTGCAGGAAGTAACGGGGAGTGAAATTGCAAAAGAGGTTGATATGCGTGCTGAATATTTCCTCAAGGAATCGCAGATAAAGCTTTTCCGCCGGGCTCTCCGGCATGCGGGCGATGGTGTTATGCAACTGTAAGGTTTAAAGAGTTGAGGCGTTGGGGAGTTCAGGATACCGGCACTGTTCACTGACACTTGGAAACAGAGATAATAAATAGAGCGAAAAAAGCAAGATAATGTCAAAACGTATTGCTATTTTAAAAAAGTAATGCTATACTGATAAAGTAATACTTCAGGTGGGAGGTAAGGAATGGCGACGAGTACTTTAACAAGTAAGGGTCAGGTTACTATACCAAAGGAGATTAGAGAGGCGCTTGGACTCAAGGAGCACGACAGGGTGAATTTTGTCAGGAGGGGTGATGATATTCTTATAAAACCGGTCAAGGGTAACATTCTTGATCTGAGAGGTTCTGTACAGCCGGGAAAGAGACCCGAGGATTTTGAAGAAGTAAGGAGGATTACAAGGAAAATTATTGCTAAAAAGGCAGCCGGAAAATGAGCAGTGAGAAGATATTTGTTGACACGAATGTTTTCCTCAGATATTTGACAAATGATGATGTTGCAGTAGCTGACAGGATTGAGAAAGTATTAAAAAAAGCATTCGTTGGAAAGGTATCACTTGTAACAAATGTGTTTGTAATTGCAGAGATTATCTGGGTTCTTGAATCCTACTACGGGTACTCAAAAGAAGTAGTGGAAGTCATGGCTTCAAAGATTATAAATACCAGGGGGCTTGAAATAAAAGATTCACATTTATTACTGAACGCATTAGACCTTTATGTATCTAAAAATATTGACTTTATTGATGCGTATAATGCCGTCTATATGAAGGAACACAGCGTCAGGCGAATATTAACCCTTGATAGAAAGCATTTCTCAAGGATTGATGACATACACATCGAAAAGCTTTGAAAAAAAGACTGGTCTCAAAAATCCACCCCCATGCTCGGCTTCCCCGGCACGTTTTCCGTGAACTTTGAAATCCCCGACTACCGGTGAATCGGCAAGTCGGTGTCAAGGGGGTTCGGGACGGTGAAACGGTGTCGGTGACGGTTGACGGTGTCGGTAAAAATACAAACGGTGTCAGTTGGCGGCGCCGGTAGCGATACGGACATGGACTACTGATACGGATATCCGACACTGAGAATGCCGGCTATCTGTTTTGCAAGGTCTGCAAGGGTCTCGTCACGTGCGCCGAAGATTACATGCGTCTGATATTTGTTAAGCATCTTCAGGACATCGCTTCTCTTTTCCGTGGCTTCCGCGGACTTGCCGCGTGCCTTTATTTCTTCCGCAAGGTCACGGCTCGATATGTCCCTCGCGGCTGTCCCGCCCGCATAATATACAGGAAGGATGACAAGATGGTCCCCCTCGCGGAGGTTTTCAGTGAAGGCTTCGATGTATTCGTTTTTCATCATCCTCGTGGGAGTGAATCCATGAGGCTGGAATATATAACAAACTCCGTCCCGGAACCGTCCGGCTGTCTTCATCAGGGATGATATCTTGTGGGGATTATGGGCATAGTCATCAATAACGAGGCTCTTTCCGTCATTCAGGTGAATGTCAAACCGTCTCTCTATGCCCTGAAACCGCGGCAGTACGCGGGCAATGTCATTGAGCGGAATCCCTGTTTCCGCAAGCAGTGCAATGCATGAGAGTGCATTGTAGAGGTTGTGTTCGCCCGGCAGCGCAAGGCTGAAGCCGGCTCCGTGCAGGGTAAAATCAGTGCTGAACTCCCTGTATTCAACATCTTCAGCCCTGTAATGTGAGGGATTGTGTATGGAAAATGTGATCGGTTTTCCGCATTTTATTTCAGAGAGGTTTTGATCATCGGCATTCAGGATGATCTTTCCCGATGTGTTTTCCATGAGGGCACTGAACATCCGGGCGGTTTTATCAACGGGATGATGGTCAAGGGCAAGGTTCAGGATGATCGAGTGCTGCGGTCTGTAGTTTACTATGCTGCCGTCTGATTCGCATGCCTCTATAACAAGATAATCCGAGTCCCCTGCCAGAAAGTTGCCCGGATTTGATGATGTCCTGAACTGTTTGACCCTTCCCCCTCCTATAAAATTGGGGTTGAGGCCGAGATGCTTCATCAGAAAGGCAAGCAGCCCTGAGGCGGTTGATTTGCCGCTTGTTCCTGAAACCGCCGTTGTCCTGAAGGATTCCGCGATTTCGCAAAGACAGGCGGGACGCGTCCTGACAGGGACTCCGAGCTCCCGGGCCTTTAATACCTCCGGAGTGCCGGCTTCCACCGCGGTACTGAAGACCGCCATGTCAAAGGTGCCGTCCAGACCCCGGCCGTCCTGAGGCACTACGGTAATTCCTGCGGAGGCGAATATCCTTTTAAGGGGATGGGCAGGGTTTGTGTCGAACAGCCTGTCCGAGCCCGCTACGGTATGGCCTTTGGCTGACATAAACCCGGCTATTGCGGATACACCGCTCCCGGCTATACCCGAAAAAAACATCTTTAACGGCCTGTTCTTCATCATGGCATATACACCTTGCAGTTGCATAAAACATCACCCGTCCGCTTATGCAACATTAAGGATATCTTAACGCACTTCCCCGTCCGGAAGCCATATTTATGCGCGATTAAGGTATATTATTCTTATGCGCCGGCTGGAATTTCCATTTGATCCTGATGAAAGAAAACAACGCATCAGGGACTACATTGAGAAGACTACGCGCAGGACGGTATCTCTTGTCATAACCGATAATTCAACAACCATGCTGTCAATAAAAGATACTGGCAGGGCCCTTATGCTCAGGCTTCACAGGATCTTCCTTGAAGCCGGCATTGACGTTTTAAACGAATTGTCGGATTACATAAAAGGGAGGAAGGGCAGGACGCCGCTGATCAGGAATTTTATAAATTCCAACACGCACAAGGTAAAGGAAAAACCGCCGAGGAGGGTTAATCTCAGGACAGAGGGGAGGTATTACAATCTCCTTGACATCTACCGTTCGGTAAATGATACATACTTTGGAGGCAGGGTATCGGCATCCATCACATGGGGGAGCAGATCTCCGCGCCGCTCGGCAAGGAAAAGAACCCTCGGGAGTTATACCGGCCGGGGCAGCCTGATAAGAATAAGTCCTGTTCTTGACTCCGGGAAGGTCCCCAGGTATTTTCTGGAATATATCGTCTACCACGAGATGCTGCATGCCGATATGGGAATCAGGGCGGGCAAGGGCAGACGCATAATACATTCCCGGGAATTCAGGAGACGCGAGAGATTATTCAAACACTACGACAGGGCGATCGCCTGGGAGAAAAAGTGGTGGTAGTCTGCCGGAAAGGCCTACTTCCGTCTCAGGTTTTCGAGTCTTTTCAGTGACTCTTCAATCTCCCTGACCGCCCCCCCTGTCCTCTCGAGCAGGTGTTCCATGTATTGCCGGTATGATGTCAGTATTTCGTTTTCATATTCACGGCTCCGGAGCGCGGCGGCCAGCGCCAGATCAGCTCTCGGCAGTCCCGCCCCCTGCATTTCCCGCGGCAACCCGATGTCCGTTGCCGAGCCGTTTATTATACTGCGCACGTAATACGGCTGCCATTCGTCCCCTGTTCTTATTTCAGGATAGGCCTCAAGTATCAATGCGGCCAGCCCCGCGACAGCAGGACATGCCATTGATGTGCCGTCCCACGCGGCATAACCCGTGGGAACGGTGGATAATATCGCCACGCCGGGGGCGCATACATCTATCCCGGGTCCGCAATTGGAAAACCCGGCAATAAACAGTTCCCCGTCCGCGCTCACGTAATCCCCCTCCCGTAACTTATGGGCGCTGTCTTCCGGGAAAGTGCCTCTCTTACCGATGGCGGAGACTGCTATAACACCTTCATATGCCGCAGGATATGAAACCGGTCCGCCGTCATTGCCTGCCGCGGCAATGCATGTAATGCCCCTTTCACCGGCCTCCCGGAGGGCCTGCTCAATCTGTACGGAATGTGAACGGCTGCCAAGGCTCATGCTGATGATATCCATGTAATTGTCAATGCACCAGTTGACGGCCTCGACAAGGTCGCTGAACCTGCCGCCCGGAAATACCTTCAGGGAATATATCCCGGCATCCGGCGCTATGCCCCTTACACCGGCCCTGTTGTCCTGTGATGCGGCAATACCGCAGCAATGGGTGCCGTGGCCTTTTTCATCAATATTCCAGTCCCCGGGGGCCCCGCCGTCGAGTGTATTGTATCCGCCCGCTGTCTTCAGGTCTTCATGGGCGGCTATGCCGGAGTCAATGATTGCAATCTTGACCCCCCTGCCTGTAAACGCCCTGCCTGCCTTGTCCATACCGAGCAGCCGGGGGCCCCACCCGTAGTTTCCATCCACGGGGAGCTTCCTTAATCTTATGTCTATTTCAGCGGAATCTTTCACCCGGGAGGCCGGTATGAGCTTTGACCAGTATGTATCCCTGGGAGAGGCTATGATATGCCTTAAAGCGGTTTCCTGCACCCTGACCCTTGCGGTTCCTTTACTGTCGGTTACGCCTTTGTAGGTTACGCTGCTCCCCGCGCAGTATATCGTTACGTTTTCAACTGGGTCGCCTGTCTCTTCATCAAGCACCCTGAAGGCAAGTGACTGGTCGGCCTCCGCCGGAACCCTCGGCATAAGGCCGGGCATCGCAAGGAACATTTCCAGTTCCCTGTCCTCTTCAATGATCAGATCCGGTTGCTCTTCCGCAAGCTTCACTGCCTGCTCCCCGGTCATCTCAACGATACTCTGTCCGGTGCGAAGTTTTCTTATTTTCCTGGCGCCCTCCAGGCCTGTCCCAAGAGAGTCTATTATGGTCTCCATGCTTCTGGGAACCACTGCGCTGTCCCTGTATCCGATTAGATATCTTTTCTTCTCAGGCATATTTTCTCCTTCTTCGATAAATATAAATATTATCTTCCCGGTTGCATAGAACTATCGCCCGTTTATGCAACATTGAGGTTATTTTTCAGTATGGAAACTGCCTGCCATGTGCATAACCGTTTTCAGCAGGAACGGCTATGCTTAAATATCTGTTGTCTTCGCTGACCATAAGATTAAGCGATACCATTTCATCAAGAAAATCCTTGACGTCCCTCTCTCTTACGGCAAAATTTCCATATTTCTCCCGGATATAGGAGAAAACCGATGAGAGAGTCCGGATCCTGTCGCAATATTCATAAATATCCTTTTGGGATGATTCAAGAACAATCCGGGATATTCGGGCGTTTGAGCGCCCGTCCTCGATGACAAGGGTGGAGGGGGATGTTTCGACTGAGTGGAGATATTCATTGTTTGCATAACACTCCTGCCAGTAATTCATTGCATATTCCAAATCTTTTTCGCAATCAGGAGGCGTTACATCATCCCTGTAATTGAATTCAAAGTGATAAGCAAGGTTGAAAAGGCTGGATTCCTCAAAGGGATAAATGAATCTGTATATGCCACCTGGGCGTATATCAATAATGCCGTATTCTCCCGGATTAACAAAGTAAGGGCTGAATCGGTCGAGTTCAAAACTGGCGCGTACTTCAGGCGGTGGTAAATGAACGATCTTGTATATCATATCCGTCATTTGCTTATAATCCTCAAATGTTTCATTGGGAAATTTAGTAAGGATATTCCACTCAGGATGAACACCGAACTGTTTGCAATATTTTAGCAATTGAATGTTTTGAATGGCTGTAACACCTTTGCTCATCAGCTTTAAGACGTGGGTATTCAGACTCTCAATACCCGGCTGAATACAAATAACTCCAACCTCTGACAACATTTGCACCTGTTCCTTGTTAAGGTTGGACTTTGTCTCCCAAAATATTGGTATAGTCCATCCCATTTGCTTAAGTTCCGGAAGCAAATCCTTAAAATATTTCATGTCAAGTATATTATCAACCATGCAAATCCATGGCAGCTTATACTTTTTTATATATTTTTCCGCAAGGTAGATGAGCTCGTTAATAACTCTATCCTTGCTTTTACTCCGGAACCGGATCAATCCTCCATTAAGCCCACAGAACTTACACTGGGATTTCACACCCCACCAGCAACCCCGGGATGTTTCCATATCAACACCTACACAAATCGAAAGAGGAAATGAAAATTGATCAAGTTGATCAAAATAGTCTTTGTAATCAGGGTATGGTAAAGAATCAAGATTTTTTACAGTGGTATCTCCAGGTGTAAGGATTGATTTTCCATTCTTACGATAGATAATACCGGGGATATCATCAACGGATTGTTTGTTTGATAATTTCTTAACCAGTTCAGGAAAACTGTAATCTGCCTCTCCAGAACAAATATAATCTATAAATGGGAAACGGTTATGCAATTCAATCCCCATTTCTCTTTCACAATTGGCTCCGCCAAAAACAATTATCTTGGTTGGATAAAGAAGTTTAATCCTGTGGGCTAGCGCTACCGAAGCCATATTTTGCTCAAACATACTTGAA
>WFVK01000312.1 GCA_015491705.1 Nitrospirota bacterium
ATTTGCAACATCCGCAACCACAGGGGAGGGGATAGAGGAGTGGGCCGGATTTTTAAGGGAGAAATCGGGCTCTGCCGGAGTGCAATGAAAAAAATAACCATTGGACACGGCAGCGGCGGCAGGCTCACGCGGGAACTGATAGAGGAAATCTTTCTGAAACACCTGCACAGTGACGAGCTTAAACCGCTTGAAGACGCTGCAGCCGTCGAGCTTCAGGGCCGGAAGATCGCTGTGACGACGGACTCCTATGTGGTCAGCCCCCTGTTCTTTCCGGGAGGGGACATAGGGAAACTCTCCGTATGCGGGACAGTCAATGACCTTGCGGTAAGCGGCGCTGCGCCCGCGTATCTCTCCCTGGGGATTATACTGGAGGAAGGCTTCCCGGCGGACCGGCTTGAAGATATCGTGAAGAGCATTGCCGCGGCATGCGCTGAAGCAGGGGTCAGGGTCGTAACAGGCGACACCAAGGTGGTTGAGAAAAACAGGGGTGACGGCGTATACATCAACACCACGGGCGTGGGAGAACTCATCAGGCCGGTGTCTTTGAGCAGCGTATCAGCGGGTGATGCGGTGATCGTCACAGGCACGGTGGGAGACCATGGCACGGCAATCGCCCTGTCAAGGCATGACTTCGGGATAGAGTCCCGGGTCGAGAGCGACTGCGCATCGCTGAACGACCTGCTGCTACCCCTCTTCGACGTGGATGGCCTCAAGTGGATGAGGGACCCCACACGCGGGGGTGTCGCCACGGTGCTGGCCGAACTTTCACAGACCACGGGACTCGGTGTGGAGGTGTTTGAAAAGAGGGTGCCCGTAAGAGAGGATGTGCGTTTTATCTCTGATATGCTGGGGTATGACCCCCTTTATCTTGCCAGCGAAGGCAGGGCGGTTGTTGTTGCGGCGGGTGAGAGCGCGGGCAGGATACTCGGGATACTGAAGAGACATCCCCTCGGGGAAAACGCAGCCCTCATAGGAAACATCACGGGCAGGTTCAGGGGCGTAAGACTGAAAACCCCCATAGGGGGCGAGCGGCTTCTTGAGATGCCTGATGAGGAGCCGCTGCCGAGGATATGCTGAATAATGAATGCTGCATAAAACGGCGGGCAACAGTTTTATGCAAACTGTAAGGTAAGGCCTTTCCGGCGGACACCTTATTACATGAAAGAAGAGGATAATCATGATTGATGAAAGCATGGAGAAAAAATTCTACGAGGAACTGGAAAAGACAGGGAAACTCGCCGGGTATTTCCGCGAGGGATATGACTTCGGCATCGACCTCTATGACCCGGTGATCGAAGACATTATGGAACTGATGTATGAAGGCGGAGGGAAGGACCCTGCCGAGATCTTTTACAGCGAGGGCTTTTTATCGGCCCTGACAAGGGGAATGACACGGCACATCACTCTCGGGGCCAGGCATGAAATATTCACTGCCCTCGGCTCGGTATACAGGAAGGCCGGCACCAGGGACAAAAAGAGGATAAGGACCGCCCGTCTGGCGCTTGAGGACAATACCATACACCCGGGCTTCATAGGCGTGGTCTTTGAGCTTTACCACAGGGATGTTATCGAGAAGCTGTATAAACGCCTCCGCGTGGAGACGGAGGCGGACAAAAAGGACACCGGGGAACTGCGTGAACTCGTGGAAAGGCTTAAAACAGAGCCTTCCGCGGATATTATCAGCAGGATAGGGACTTACAGGGAGGATGCAACAGGAGAAATCGGATACGCAATATTCCACGGCGACATTGAACACGGGCACCTCAGCAACCTCCTGAAGGCCGCGGTCGGAATAAAATGCCACAGGACAGCAAAACTGCTGCTTGACGTTCTCCTCGAGTTCGGACCCGGCGGGGAAGGCTCGGAGATAAGGACATATCTTGCCGGCATGCTTCCGCTTATGTCCATACATATCTTCAACCTGCTTGACAACAGGGAGGCGGATTTTTTCGACAGGTGGATCATATACGAATTCCTGATGTCCATCCCCGACTACAGGGTCTTCAGGTATCTTAGGAGGGAACTGGATGACATGGAGTTCTGGCATGACACCCCCCTTGATAAAGACGACGAAGAGATCACGGCGAGTTTTTACGGCGATATAACAGACTGGCTTATCGCACTCGCCGACAGGAGGGCCGTGCCGGTCTTTATCCGCCTGCTGCATGAAGGGCAGGAGAGGGGTATCCCGCGGGATGTGCTGAATGCCGCGGCTGAAAAGCTGCGGCATTCGCCGTGGTATGAAGAGATAAGGACGGGGCTGAGGCTGCTTGATGAGGGTGAGACCGTCATGATCGGGCAGGATCAGACCCATACAGAGTTCTTCGGCCGGAAGACGGGTGAATATGCGGAATTCCACAAAACGGTGCAGGGAGCGCCGGAACTCGCCGACCTCCAGAGGAAACTCGATATCGACACAAAAAGATGGAATGAGGCATACCACGACTCCCTTGATGGACTCAGGCCCGTGGACATCCCGAAGTCGCCCCTGCAGATCGATCTTCTGAGGAAAATGTTCTCGGACTTCGAGCATAAAATGGCCGGCAGGGAGCATGAGCACACGCGGGAAGGTATGCGGGAATTCATGGAGTTTCAGAACGAATGGATGCTCACGCCGCTTGATGACAGGGGCGGTGGGATACCGCTCGTAATGATAATGAAGGAAGAGGAGTCATCCGCGGATACCTTTGCGCTCAAAGAGAATTTCAGCGCATACAAGCAGGATAAAGTCGATGAATTGTATGTCGATGCATCGGAACTCTTCAGCGAAGGCAGAAAAAAGGCGGCTGCCAGGAGGATAAGGGCATTGCTCCAGCTGGACCCCGGTCACCCGTTCGCGCTCGGTCTGGCTAAAAAGATGCACATGGATATATAAAATTTGATGTTGCATAAACCAGCGGGAGAGCCTGCCCCATGACCTCTGTATGCGATTGGATTTTAAAGCCGCTTAAGTGCTATACTACCACTTAATTTTTCTTGGTATCTCCTTGCATGATTACATGAGAACCGGCAGGCTCTCCTGCCAGCCCGGCGATATTGTATTTTTAATGTCACTGTAAGGCAAATTAAAGAGGGACCTGAGGGATATATTGATAAGTTCTGGAAACAAACCACGGTGCGGCGCTGTCTTTATCTTCACGGCGGCGCTCCTGTCACTGTTTATTCTTCCGCTGCATGCCGCGCCTGTTTCCGCTGAGGGGACAACACCGCTTGTAAAACTCGTGGAGATCAGGGGAAACAGAAAGATCAGCAAAGAGACGGTCTATTCCAAGATTGAAAGCAGACCCGGCACACCCTTTTCAAGGAAGACGGTCCGGGATGATATAAAACGGTTGTATGCAATCGGATATTTTGACGACGTGAAGGTTGAAATCGAATCATTTGAAGGGGGCGTCAAATTAATATTCGATTTGGTGGAAAAACCCACGATTGTCAGCCTCGATTTCCAGGGGAACAGGGAAATTGAGACAAAAAAACTAAGGGAACAGGTCACCATATCATCAGGTGCGGTTGCAAACCTCGCCCTTATAACGGATAACGCGCGGAAGATAGTCTCCTACTACCAGTCCGAGGGATACTGGCTTGCGAAGGTGGTCCCGGTGATCAGGGAGATATCCGAAGATGCGGTTGCCCTGACATTCCAGATACAGGAAGGGCCGAAGGTAAGGGTAAGCGATATCGAGATTCAGGGCAACAGGGCGATTCCGGATAGCAAAATCAAAAAGGTCATGAAGACCAGGGAATGGTGGATATTCTCATTTATAACCGGCTCGGGTGTTTATAAGGAGGAAGAGATCAGGCGGGACCTGCAAAGGATAAGAGACCTCTATCATAACAACGGGTATATTTACGTCGCGGTCTCCGAACCGGAAATAACATTGAGCAGGGACAGGCGGAAGCTTTCCCTGAGAATATCAATATCCGAGGGTGACCAGTATAAAGTCGGTGAACTGAAGATAAAGGGCAATACGGTATTCAGCGGCGCCGAACTGCTCGGGCTGGTCAAAACCGCGCCGGGCCGTATATTCGACAGAAGCCTCCTCAGGAAGGATATCGAGAGGATTGTGGACCGTTACATGGAGAAGGGCTATGCCCGGGCGAATATCAATCCCCTGATCACTGTCAACTCAGAGGAGAAGACCGTGAATATCACCCTGTCCGTAAGCGAGGACGGGATATTCCGGATCGGCAGGATAAACATATCAGGCAATACAAAGACCCGCGACAAGGTCATCCGAAGGGAAATGAGACTCGACGAGGGGGATGTATTCAACAAAAAACTCCTTAAAAGAAGCTTTCAGAGGATCAACAATCTCAACTACTTTGAAAGTGTCGACATCATCCCCGTTCCCCGCCCTGATGAGCACCTGATTGATATGGATGTCAGGGTAAAAGAAAAGACAACCGGGATGCTGAGCATAGGCGGAGGATACAGCACCATTGACAAGTTTATGTTCATGGGGGAAGTGACGCAGGCGAACCTGTTCGGAAAGGGCCTGCGCCTCAGGCTCAAGACAGAGCTGAGCTCCCGCAGGAAGAACTATAATATAGCGCTTCAGGACCCATGGTTTATGGATAAACCCGTATCCGCTTCATTCAGTCTATATAACGAATCCTTCGAGTATCTGGATTATGATAAAAAATCAACGGGCGGCTCCATCGGTTTCGGCAAGGAACTGACCGAGTACATCGGCGGCAGGTGCATATACAGGCTCGAAAAGGTGGAGATCACGGACGTCTCTGAAAACGCGTCATCACGCATCAGGGAACAGGAAGGCGAGAAGGTCACAAGCAGTATAAGCCCCGCGATATGGAAGGACACCCGCGACAGCTTTCTGGACCCCACGACCGGATCGAGAAACGCTCTCTATACAACCGTCGCGGGTCTGGGCGGAGACAACTATTTTGTAAAGGGTGTGTTTGATTCAATATGGTATTTCCCCGTGATACGCAGCACGACATTCAGCATACGCGGCAGATTCGGCTATGCCACCGGCTTTGCAGGCAGGGACCTTCCTCTTTATGAAAGGTTTTACGTCGGAGGGATCAACACGGTAAGGGGGCTTGGTTTCGGAGAGGGGGGGCCGAGAAACGAACAGGATGAAAAGATCGGGGGCAATAAAGAGCTGATTTTCAATAACGAATATATCATACCTATTGCAAAGGACATCAGGCTTAAAGGCGTCCTGTTCTTTGACTACGGCGCCTCTTTTGACAAGAGTGACAATATATCCCTGCGCGATATGAGAAGCACCGCGGGCTTCGGTTTCAGGTGGATGTCTCCATTCGGGCCCATACGGCTGGAATGGGGATACAACCTGGACCCGAGAGAGGGAGAGAGCAGCAACAGGCTTGAATTCACAATGGGAGGAATATTTTAATTCGTTCATGTTGCGGAAAGTCATTATCTGATCAACCCGCTGTCATTTCGAACGAAGTGAGAAATCTTAACCCGTCGCAATATAAAGATTTCTCCCGCTGGTCGAAATGACGCAAGTTCAGGATTAGTTTCAAAAATCAGCTTCCGCAACAGATACTAACTAACGGTAATAACCGGGGGAGGTTTCATGAAAAAAACAGTTTGTTTGATAATTGTGTCGGTATTTGCAC
>WFVK01000313.1 GCA_015491705.1 Nitrospirota bacterium
AGCTTGAGCATATTCTCAAGATGTATTGCGTTAAACGGCATCTCGCGGGGCGAAAGGATGAGTTTCCGGCCCTCTTTCAGTGCAACATCAGCCGCGCGTTCAATCAGGCTGCCTGCATAACCGCCGGCAATACCCGAGAGTGTCTTCATGGAGCAGGGAACCACAAACATACCTCCTGCCGGAAAGGAACCGCTCGATATAGGGGCTGCAAAGTTATTCTCACTGAAATACCTGACGTTTCCCGATGAGTAATATCTCTGTATCTTCTTTTCAGTCTCCGGTTCCGTGCCGCCGGTCCAGTCAACACCTGTTTCCGTCTTCATGATAAAAAAGGCCTGCCTGGACACGCAGAGATATACCTCATCAACCGCTTTAATCAGTTCGCCGACAAGCCTGAGACCGTACACCGACCCGCTGGCGCCTGAAATTGCAACAACAAAGGATTTCATTTATACATTTTAACACATATACTGAATTCACCTTGCAGCGGCATAAAAATACCACCGCCTGGCAGGAAGGCTGCCGGAAAAGCTTTATCTGCGATTCATTACATTTCCCGCCTGCCGTCCACTGCATTCCATCACAATCAAATTCCTCTCTCCGTGCCCGAAGGGAAGCCGGAATCTGTGGATTTCCTTTACGGAGTTTCTGAAACGTATATCTGCTTGCAGGCCTTTCAGTTCGTCAAACACCTTCGGCCCCTTGCTCACGACAATTCTGCCCCCCTCCACCGCATAGGGACACGCCGATTCAAGGAGTTCCCTCAGGGAGAATACGGCTCTTGTGACTATAACATGGTACCGCCCTGCATGCCCTTTTCCGAGATGTTCCAGCCTGTTTGGCAGCACGGTTATATCACTCAGGTTCAATATCCTGATTACATGGCGGAGGAAGGCGGTTTTTTTACGCGCAGGCTCAATAAGCACCACATGAGTGTCGGGCCTGGCGATCTTAATGGGAATCCCCGGTAAACCCGCACCTGTTCCCGCATCCGCCAGCCTTATCTTTCCCTCCGGAAGCACCTTCGTATAAAGGAGGGAATCAAAAAAGTGCCTGATAATTATGTCGCTGTCGGTCTTCAGCCCGGTAAGATTATGCACCCTGTTCCATTTTTTAAGTTCCCGGAGATATGTCATAAAGGCCCTGATCTGATTTTCATGGCAGGATACGTGTATCTCTTTCAGGCCTTTTCTCAGTAATTCTTCTGCATTCATGGGGAAGGGCCGTATCAGGGGGCATGGCGTTTCGGAAGGATAAGCCGCTTCATTTTACAGTGCCCACATGGACCGCGGTAATGCCGAAGCTCAGTTTGTAATATTTGACCTGCTCCAACCCTGTCTCTTCCATCGTCCTGCTGAAATTATCCGGAGAGGGAAAGTCGAGCATTGATAAGGGGAGATATTTATACGCGCCTTTTTTGCCTGATACCATCTCGCCGATAAAGGGAAGCGCCCTTGTTATGTAAAAGCGGTAAAGCGGTCTGAAAAAACGGCTCTGCACGCTTGTAAACTCCAGAATCACCTCTTTGCCGCCGCTCTTCACCACCCTGGCCATTTCCCTGATGCCCTGCCTGTAGTCCTGGACATTGCGTATACCGAATGCAATGACAGAGCCGTCGAATGTATTATCCTCAAAAGGCAGCGACGTGGCATCGGCAAAGCGTACATCTATCATGTCCCCGCAGCCTGCATTCCTGACCTTTTCTCTTCCAAGCTCAAGCATCCCTTCGCTGAAATCCACTCCGACCACCCTCGTGCCGGGGGGATGTCTCCTGATAATCTCAAGTGCAACATCACAGGTGCCTGTGGCCACATCAAGGAATACGGCGTTTTCAACCTGCGGAAGCCGGCTGACGGCGAATCTCCTCCAGTAGCGGTCTATCCCCATGCTCAATACGCTGTTGAGCAGATCATACCGCGGCGCTATGGTCGAAAACATCGACTGTATTCTTGCGGGATCCTTTGCTGCTTTATCCATTTTTTTCCGCTTCACCTCACAGTACACCTTACAGTTGCATAACACCATCGCCCGCATGCCGGAGAGCCCGGCGGAAAAGCTTTATCTGCGATTCCTTGAGGAAATATTCAGCACGCATATCAACCTCTTTTGCAATTTCACTCCCCGTTACTTCCTGCAACAGAGACGTATTTCCA
>WFVK01000314.1 GCA_015491705.1 Nitrospirota bacterium
AGGAAATAACGGGGAGTGAAATTGCAAAAGAGGTTGATATGCGTGCTGAATATTTCCTCAAGGAATCGCAGATAAAGCTTTTCCGCCGGGCTCTCCGGCATGCGGGCGATGGTGTTATGCAACTGTAAGGTAAACGGGCAGGGGAGAGACAGGAGATTGCAGGAAGATGCATGAGCATTGCCGTAAACAGGATGACAGCAGGAGCGACGCCCCCCAGATATTCCTTGTGGGCAATCCCAATGTGGGCAAGAGCGCCATATTCGGGCTCCTGACGGGCCGCTATGCAGCGGTCTCGAACTATCCGGGCACAACCGTTGAACTGACGAAAGGCGAGGCGGTCATACACCGCCGCAGGTTCCGGATCGTGGACACGCCGGGCGTCAACAGCCTCGTCCCTATGAGCGAGGATGAAAAGGTCACAAGGGATATCCTGCTGGAGGAAAAGGCAGAGGCGGTCATACAGGTCGCCGATGCCAAGAACATCAGGAGATCGCTTTTTATCACCCTGCAGTTGGCGGAAATGGGAGTGCCCCTCGTAATAGCCCTCAATATGAAGGACGAGGCCACGAGGATGGGGATAGACATTGAAGAGACAGTGCTCGGCAATATGTTCGGCGTGGATGTGGTCTCCACGGTCGCGGTCCGTAAAAAGGGAATGACGGCCCTGAAAAAGGCGGTTCTCAGCCCGAGGATATCGGACTACAGGTTTTCTTATGACCCTGCTATTGAAGAATATATTTCGAAGATAGAGCCCCTGCTCCCGGAATCGAACATATCCGGGCGCTCAGTGGCGCTGATGATACTCTCCGGCGACAGGACGCTTAAAAACTGGCTTCTCAGGCGGCTGGACGAGGATACGATCAGCAGGATCGAGGGACTGAGGGATGAAATATCGGAAAAATATAGAGAGCCTCTGAGTTATGTCATCAGCCGGCAGCGGCTGAAGGCCGTTGAAGGCATAGCAAGGGCGATATTCAGAAAAACGCCGGTTGAGAAAAAGGGGGTATCCGCCTTCCTCGGCGAACTCGCCCTGCACCCGGTGTGGGGATTCCCGGTTCTCTTTCTCGTCCTTTATCTGCTGTACCAGTTTGTAGGGGTGTTCGGCGCCGGTGTGCTTGTGGATTACCTTGAAAGAGTGGTTTTCGGTGAATACCTGAATCCATGGGCCGGGAAGATAGTTGCAATGGCCGTTCCCGTCCGGTTTCTGCAGGACCTCCTGACAGGCCCGTACGGCATTATAACAATGGCCCTCACGTATGCAATCGCCATAATACTGCCGATAACAGCGACTTTCTTCATTGCCTTTTCAGTAATGGAGGACTCCGGTTATCTGCCGCGCCTTGCAGCCATGCTGAACAGGGTATTCCAGGCAATGGGGCTCAACGGCAAGGCCGTGCTCCCCATGGTGCTCGGCCTCGGCTGCGACACAATGGCCACGCTGACCACGAGGATACTCGATACACCCAAGGAAAGGCTCATAGTCACACTGCTTCTTGCACTCGGCATTCCCTGTTCCGCGCAGCTCGGGGTGATACTCGGCATGTTCGGCAGGCAGCCTGTTGCAGCCGTGCTTATATGGGCGGGGACGTTAACCGTCGTGATGCTGTTTGTCGGCTTTATAGCGGCAAGGATTATCCCCGGCAAGAGGGTGGACTTCATACTTGAACTTCCCCCGCTGAGGATGCCCCGGTTTTCAAATGTTTTCGTAAAGACGGTCGGGCGTATCGAATGGTATCTGAAGGAGGCGGTGCCGCTTTTCATCCTTGGCACGCTGATACTGTTTTTTGCCGACAAACTCGGGATTCTCCCGTTTGTCCAGGAGATTTCATCCCCGGTGATCGTCAGTGTGCTGGGCCTGCCGGCAAAGGCCGCTGAATCCTTTATAATCGGCTTCCTGAGGAGGGACTACGGCGCAGCAGGGCTTTTTGCCATGCAGCAGCAGGGGCTTCTCAACACCGAGCAGGTGGTCGTAAGCCTCGTTACCATAACGCTTTTTATACCGTGTATTGCAAACCTCTTCATGATAATAAAGGAGAGGGGGCTTAAAGCGGCCCTTATGATAGCGGCATTCATTTTTCCTTTTTCAATACTGGTTGGAGGGATACTCCACCGGCTCCTTCTATGGCTTAAAATCTTCGCTTAAGGTAAAATATATTTTAAAGCGTTACAGAGCCGCTCGGGCGGGCCTGCCCTAAAATCTCCGGACTCTCCTGATGCGGCTTGCCGGTACTTTACCCTTAATGTTACACGAACGGGCCGGGCAGACTGCCCCGCGTGCCGGCGATGTTTTTATGCGACTGCAAGGTTGATGCGATTGAAACCGAGGCGGGTAGAAATTATGTACAGGGCAAATCCCGAGGGAATAAACGTAAGGGCAGCCATCTTCTACTGGTTGCTCACTCTTGGATACATGGGGGTTATTTTCCTGCTCTCATCGTATCAGGGAGGTCAACTTCCCTCTCTTCCCGAAAACTTTGACAAGGTCGTTCATACGGGGGTTTATGTGCCCCTGGCCTTTCTGTTCTACCTTTCTCTCAGGAAGACGGGTATCAGGAAGTATATCTTTGTAACCGCCTTTCTTTTTGCAAGCCTCTACGGCATTACGGATGAGATTCACCAGATATTCGTGCCGGGCAGGGATGCGGCAATCGGCGATGCGCTTGCGGACTTCACCGGCGCGCTCATAGGATGTCTGGGGGCGAGTTTCTGGAGATATTCCTCGGGGGACCTATAAGTTTTTCGTGAATTCCTCATATATTTCAGGATGTTCCTTCATTACTTCCTCTTCTATTTTCCGTATCTCCCCTATATACGGTGTGCGGATGCCGTGAAAATCGACCGGGTCGCCCAGTGCCTGGAATTTGATGCCGAATTTTTTAAGCATGATTACAAGCCCTTTTGTCATCACCGCGTACCAGTGCGTTAATTGCCTGCGTTTGCTCTCATGGTATACGGCCTTGTACAGGCATGTGACCAGTTCATGCCTGCTGCGCCTGTCATTCTGGGTTCCGTTCTTCAGGCGTAATGCGCCGGGCTGCCTGTGCCTGAACCTGTCCTCGGTCCTCCTGTAATATCCCCTGTTGTAGGTTTCAAAACTTCCGATGGTTCTTCTTTCCTCGTCAGGACCGTATATATATTTATCCTCGGAACGCTTCCTGTAATCCCTGCTTATCACCAGCCTTGATATTTCGGCTATGTTTTCCCTGGGGATTTTGCCCGTGTCCATGTCAATATGGCAGTATCTTTCCAGCGGAAAGCCCTCAGGCGGGTTCAGTATGAGCCTTACCGAGCCGACTATCTTCTGAGAGTCGTCCCTCACGGCAAAGTGCACGGAATACCTGTCGTATTCATCCGTTTCAAGGCCGTTGGGGTGTTTTTCCGGTTTTTCAAAGCCCCACTCAAGGCAGTAGACCTTGTAACGCAGCCTGTAAATTTCCGCAAGTTCTTTCTCGTCTGAAACAGCGCTGACTATAAAAGACATAGAGAGATTCTCCCAAACAACGCATCTTAAAGTCAAGTGAATATTGTCTCAGGGGAAAAATTATTCGACATAAAAATAATATCACACAAATCGTGTGTGTCAAGTATTTTATGTTCTTTCGGAATAAAATGATCAAAACTTTACAAGCAGGAAGAGAGCTTTTGCCCTTATACGGGTAGATTAAACTATCGCCGGCGGGCGGGAGAGCCTGCGGTGTTTTTTATGCAACTGTAAAGTTTATATCATCCCCGTACCGTAAAACCACTGTCAAAAATGACAGTATATTTTATCTGAAAAAAATGCTATATTTTCCGGGATTCACCGGGCGGGCACCGGCCTGACGTGAACGGAAATAGGGGACATGGCAAATATTCCGGGTCTCCATAACTTCTGCAATTCAAAGAAAAAAACATGAAAGGAAGGGAAAAACCATGAAGAAATTTTACATCGCGGCTCTGACACTGTTTATGTTAATATCCGTCCTGCCTCTTTCCGCGCATGCAGGCCTCACGGACAGGGGAAACGGCCTTGTATATGATGATGACATAGACGTCACGTGGCTTTTGAATGCAAACTATCCGGAGGCCACGATGACATGGACTGATGCTGTTGACTGGGCTGAAAACCTGGTTTTCGGGGGTTATGACGACTGGCGCCTCCCCCTCTCCGACGCGTGCACCGGTAAAGGCTGTTCGGAGAGTGAGATGGGACATCTCTATTATCTTGAGGGGGTATCTTCGGCGTCACCCGGTATATTTACGAATGTAAAGCTGTCGCTGTACTGGTCATCCACGGAATACGACGCAGCCCTGGCCTGGCGGTTTAATTTCAAGTACGGCACGCAGAGCACGGGCAAGAAAGTGCAGAGGCGCTATGTCTGGGCCGTGCGTGACGGTGACGTTGCCCCGCCGGTGGTGCCCGAGCCGGCAGGCGCCGCACTGTTTATTGCAGGGGGAGCCGTGCTGGCGGTACGGCGATTAAGAAAGAAGGGGAGGCTTCACCGCCGGCTCTCACGCCCCTTTATTCAACAGTAAGATAATCCCGCAGGGCCTCTTTCCAGTGTCTGGGCTGCGCCAGGCCTTCAAGCCTGAGCATGGTGTTGCCGAGCGCTGAAAAGGCGGGCCTCCTCGCGGGACGGCCGAGTTTGTCCGAGGAGACAGGGTTTATCCTCGCTCCGGCGGACTTCAGGAGGGCGATCTCGGATGCAAGCTCATACCACGAACAGTAAGAAGAATTTGTTATATGGTATATGCCGTAACCCCTGCCGGGAAGCTCTTTCAGTTTTGCCGCGAGGTCATGTGCAAAGGTCGGTGAGCCTGTCTGGTCGTCCACTACATCTATCTCGTCTCTTTCAGACAGGAGCCTTATTACCGTATCGACGAAGTTTCCGCCGTTTTTCCCGTAAAGCCACGATGTCCTTACAATGTAAAACCTGTTTGTAAGCGAAGACACAAATCTTTCCCCCATGAGCTTCGAGAGCCCGTAGCTGTTTACGGGATTCGGCGCATCCCATTCGTTATAGGGCTCGTTTTTCGCGCCGTCGAATACATAGTCCGAGCTGATGTAGATTATCGGACAGCCGGCCTCTTCGCAGGCCATGGTAACATTCCTTGTGCCCGTGCCGTTTACGAGATATGCCTTTTCAGGGTCGAGTTCGCTGCCGTCCACATCCGTGTAGGCGGCGGCATGTATCAGATAATCCGGTTTCAACCCCTTTATTACAGAGACGGCGCCGTCGAGGTCGGTTATATCAAGGTCACGACGCGACAGAGCGGCCAGGTCAATATCGGCAAAGACTTTCCTTATCTCATGGCCCAGCATACCCTCCGCTCCTGTCAGGGCGATCCTCATCTGCCGAGTCTCTCCCCGTACTGGACGTCATAGTACTTCATATACTCGCCCGATATGATCCTCTCCCACCATCTCCTGTTGTCGATATACCATCTTATGGTCCTTGTAATGCCGTCTTCAAAGCCGGTTTCCGCTCTCCATCCCAGTTCTCTTTCGATCTTTGCAGGGTCGATTGCATATCTCCTGTCGTGTCCCTTCCTGTCCTTCACAAAGGTTATCAGGCCTGAGAGCCCGTCCTTTTCATGCATGCCGAGCTCGTCCGCGATCTTGCCGAGCAGGAGCCTGATCAGTTCTATATTCGGCATCTCGTTTCCTGAGCCCACATTATAAATCTCTCCCGCCCTTCCCCTGTGGAGCACTGCATCCACTGCCCTGCAGTGGTCCTCCACGTATATCCAGTCCCTCACATTCATGCCGTCGCCGTAGACCGGGATCGGTTTCCCGCTGATCGCATTGAGGATGACAAGCGGGATGAGTTTCTCGGGAAACTGGTAGGGGCCGTAATTGTTGGTGCACCTCGTTATCATTGCCCTGACTCCGTGGGTTTCGACATAGGCCCTGACGAGGAGGTCTGAAGACGCCTTGCTTGCAGCATATGGGCTGTTCGGCAGGAGCGGGGAGTTTTCACTGAAAAGCCCTTTTTCAGCGGAGCCGTAAACTTCATCTGTTGAAACATGCACCAGAATGCAGCCCCTCTGCCTCGCCGTTTCAAGCAGTGTATGGGTGCCTGCTATGTTTGTCTGCAGAAACGGCGCGGCGTCAAGGATGCTCCTGTCCACGTGGCTCTCCGCGGCAAAGTTCAGGATCGCATCGAATTCCAGGTCTTCAAGCAACTTCCTGTCACAGATATCGCCCTTTATGAACTCATACCGGGCGGATGATTCAATGTCTTTCAGGTTTTCGAGGTTGCCCGCATAGGTGAGCCTGTCCAGATTGATAATGTAGCAGTCCGGGTGCGCGGACAGCGCATACCTTATATAATTGGAACCGATAAACCCCGCACCGCCGGTCACAAGCAGTCTCATTCATCCACCCTGAACCGGGACGAGAGTGCATCTTCATGCCTTATTTCATCAACATCCCCTGTCCTGCCCCATCCCCTGTAGAGCCTGTCGGGCAGGTTTATCACAAGGGCGTCGGTGTCACCGATATTTTTGTATGCGTGCACTATGCCGGGCGGGATTACCGCTATGGTGGGTTTTTCCCCGGTATCAACCCTCTTTTCCTGCAGGTAGGTCGGGGATGCCTTCCTGTTGTCCCAGAAGTAAAGCCTGAACCTGCCGATAAGGCAGAAATAATCGGTCTGTTCCCTGTGCTCGTGCGGACCCCTCACAAGACCGGGCCTTGTCATGGAAATATACGACATAACCGGCCGGATATCGGACTCATCCTGCCTGATTATCTCGCCGAGCCAGCCGCGGCGGTCTTCATGAATCACAAGTTCCCTTATTACAAGCCCTTGCACACTACACCTCCACCACAGAGTCGTCACCGATCATGAGCCTCAGGGCCTTATGCATTTTATTGTTCCTGATAATTTTCACATTCCTGCCTATAAGGCTTTCCTCCAGTCTCTCTATGTCCCTCAGTTCGCTTCCGTCCATGATTACCGAATGCTCGACAGAGGAATTGACGAGCTTCACATTACTGCCTATGCTTGTATGCGGGCCGATAAATGAATTCTTTATCACCGTATTCTCGCCTATCACCACGGGCCCGCGTATCGTGCTTTCCCTTATAACAGAACCCCGGCCGACCGCGACACGTCCGAGCAGCCTGCTTGCATCGTCTGTTTCGCCTTCAATATTGCCTTTGAGCCATTCATCCAGAACAGTGGCATTTGCAGTAAGCATGTCATCCTTTTTCCCTGTATCAAGCCACCACATGTCAAGGACGAGGCTCTTGACATTACAGCCCATGTTTATCAGTTCCTGAATGGCATCCGTTATCTCAAGCTCCCCCCTCTTTGAGGGCCTTATCCTGTCTATGGCGCGGTGTATTTTGTGTGAAAAGATGTATATGCCCACAAGCGCAAGGTTTGAAGGCGGCACATCCGGCTTCTCAACGAGCCTCAGCACCCTGCCTTCTCCTGAAACCTCTGCAACTCCGAACCTGCACGGGTTGTCCACTTCCTTCAGGAGTATAAAGGCATCCGGAGACGTGTTCGTGAATTCACGGACAAACCCCTCTATGCCTGATCCGATGAGGTTGTCCCCGAGGTACATAACAAAGGGTGAATCCCCGAGGAAATCCCTGGCGGTCCTGATGGCATGTGCAAGACCGCCGGGCACGTCCTGTACTATATACTCTATGCTGATCCCCCTCGAGCTTCCGTCACCCGCGGCATTCCTGATCTCCTGTCCCGTCTCCGGGGAAATGATGATGCCGATGTCCTTTATTCCGGCCTGAACAATATTGTCTATGCAGTACAGCAGTATGGGCTTGTTGGCTACGGGCACGAGCTGTTTTGCGCCCGAATAGGTCAGAGGTCTCAGGCGCGTGCCCTTGCCGCCGCTTAATATGATCGCCTTCATTAAAGTCACCTTCCCGAGGGTTTCCGTTAAAGTTACAGTAACATAAAACCATCGCCGGCGGCCCTTCCGACCGCTTATGATG
>WFVK01000315.1 GCA_015491705.1 Nitrospirota bacterium
GAATATCGAGGCGTTTTGTGAGGAAATAGGAAACCATGAGCTTTTCATCATACTCCACAAATGGACAGCCATAGTGTTCAGCCAGGCAGAACAACACTTCATGCTTGGGGACCCCCTTCCGCATCAGCAGTTCCTCAACGTATTCGCCGGATGCCTTTGATTCCCTTATAACCTCATACAATACCTCTTCCGTTATAATCCCCTTCTTGCTCAGTCTCTCGAACATCTTATTGTCAGGTGCAGGCGTTTTTTTACCTTGCAGCGGCATTGAAACATCGCCGGGGGGACAGACTGCCCTCTCCGCTTATGCAATATTTAAGGTTTATTCAATACTTAGATAAAGCAGGCCCGGCTTTCAACAAGGCTGCAAAGGTATGAGAAATGTTTTATGCCCCTGATTTTTTTGAGCCCTGCAGTTCTTCTTCCGCCTTTAAAATCACCTGCTTGAGCTCGTCAACCTTGAAGGGTTTTGCAATAAAGTCGAAAACACCCTTTTTGAACGCCTCGGCAGCTGTTTCCATCTTCGCAAAGCCGGTAATAATAATAACCTTGATATCCGGGTTCTTCCCTCTGGCGGCCTCCAGTATTTTCATCCCGTCCACACCTTCCATCTTCAGGTCTGTGACAATGATGTCATAAGCCCGTCTCTCAAGCTCCTGGAGGGCCGGCAGACCGCTGGTAAAAACCTCTACCTCATAACCTGCCTTTTCAAAAATCTGCTTAAGGCGTTTCCCTACAATCGGTTCGTCATCTATGATCATCAACCGGCATTTACAATCTTCCATTCATCACCCCGCTCACCTCAACCGCTGCACATCGGATTATCCTTTTATCCTTGGGGTGGCATTAAAGAATATCCGCGGCCGGGCGGAGAGACTGCAGGAAACCCGGCCGGCTTTCCTGCCCCATTGATGCAGCGTTAAGGTTTGATGTTTGACTAATGGCCCCCCTTGCTCTCTCCCCGGAATATTAAACTTACCACAAAGCCGGCTACAATGGCTATGATGATCGAGACGATGCCGTAAACCGCCGCATTATTAAAAGCCATATTCGAAAGAAATTTGAGCGCGCCGGTCTTTTCAACCCTCAGCGGCTGTTCCGTCACTTCCTGTACGACGTTGTCCTTTACGGCATATATGCTTATCGTATATTCCTGTGGCGGGGCCTGATAGGGCCAGTCCAGAACCAGTGTATATGTCTTTTTTCCGCCCGCGGTTGAGGCCTCTATCTTGCCGGGGAATACTCCGTAAACCTTGTTTTTTTCCTTGAACTTTATGAACTCCTCAACCCATTTTTTCTTTTCAGCATCATCAGATACGGGGGAGACCTCCACGAGTCTTTTGAAGGCGTCATACCCGATGGTGTACTTGTCCTGATCATTTTCTCCCAGTATGCTGTTTATGTCCTGTGTTGAGTATATGAAGTACACATCAGGGACCGGGTGGAATTCCAGTTCCCCTATATTCATCCATAACACGCCCGCAGCCTTTCCTTTTTTGCGTAACGAAGTCTTGACGGCAGGAGAGCTGATCTTTATGATTACTTCCTTGTCCACTCCGATCTCACCATTTATCGTGACCTTGCTGCCGTGATAGAAAGAGTCTATTTTAATGGTTTCCGGCGAGACAGTGGCGGTGCTTGCCGCTATACCGGATGCAGAGAACAGAAGCATTGACACCGCAATATTGAAAAAGAGAAAGACCTTGAGTCCGTTCAGAATTCTCATGATTAGTGACCTCCTTTAATACCAAGAAGCAGGGACGGTTCCAGTAACAGGCCCAGCAGCATCTTTACTGTTACGGCAAGAACGATTATGGCAAGGAGAATCTTCAGTTGATCGCCGTGCAGTTTCTTGCCGAGTTTGGTGCCTATCTGCGCCCCGAAGGTTGAGCCGAGCAGAAGCAGAACAGCGAGTATGAAATCAACCGTATGGTTTATGTATGCCTGTAAGAATGAGACCTCGATGCAGGTAAAGAGTATCTGGAAGAGGCTTGTCCCGACAACCACATGCATGGGCATTCTCAGAAGATATATCATGACCGGGACCATGAGGAATCCACCGCCGACACCCATTATGGCCGCGAGTATTCCGACAAACGCTCCCAGCAGCACGACCAGTATGGCGGAGTGGGTCACCCCTGATTTTGTGAAGTGGGTCTGCAGGGGAAGGCTCCTGATGAGTTTTACAAAACCGGATTCCTTCTTTGCCTGCGCCTGGGTTTCGGATGCCTGTGCCTGCTGCGCCTGTTTTGTCTTTTTGAGGGCGTTCAGACTTTCAAAGAACATGTAGGCTCCCACGATACCGAGCATCAATACGTATGTTATTTTTATGACAACATCGGCATTGCCCATCATCCTGAGAATCTTGATGAGCTGGAC
>WFVK01000316.1 GCA_015491705.1 Nitrospirota bacterium
CCTTCACAATCCCATGCCATTTGTTATACCACATCTAACAAGGCCCTTTGCGGATTAGGGAGACTTCCCGTCTCCCTAATAACCCTCTGGGTAAGGCATGTATTCATCCCCGCGGCAAGCCGCGGGGGATTCTACAAAGACTTTGCTAAAAAAGTAAAAATCAAAAATCAAAACGCCGGGCCGCTTCTATTTGGGGACTTTCTCCCAGTCCTTGAGGAACTTTTCTATCCCGATGTCTGTAAGCGGATGCCTTGAGAGCTGTTCGATGACCTTGAAGGGAATCGTGGCCACGTGGGCACCCATCACCGCGGCATCCACCACATGAAGAGGATTGCGTATGCTTGCAACAATAACCTCTGTCTCAAAGCCGTAATTATCATAGATGTCCAGAATCTGGCTCACCAGGTCCATACCGCAGTGGGATATGTCATCAAGCCTGCCCACAAACGGACTCACGAAAGTGGCGCCCGCCTTGGCTGCCAGCAGTGCCTGGTTCGGCGAAAAAATAAGGGTGACATTTGTTTTTATGCCGAGACCGGAAAGCTTTTTTACAGCCTTTAACCCGTCTTTTGTCATGGGTATTTTCACCACGATATTCCTGTGTATCTTTGCCAGCTTCTTTGCCTCCCTGATCATGCCCTGGGCATCGAGGCTGACTGCTTCAGCGCTGACGGGCCCGTCCACTATCGAGCATATCTCCCTGAAAAGCTTTAAGGGATTTTTCTTTTCCTTTGATATAAGGGAGGGATTGGTGGTGACGCCGTCAATAACCCCCAGGTCCCATGCCTCCCTGATCTCATCCGTATTCGCCGTATCAATAAAAAATTTCATGAAGCCCTCCTCCTTGCCTGTACATGTTAAGCCCTGACAGCGGCAAAAGGATACCCCCGCGGCCGGACTCTCATGCCGGTTTATGCAACATTATAACAGGATTTTCATATATGCGAAAGAAGCTCTTCGCCTTATAACCCCTGAACCCTGAACCGGCAATGCCTGAACCTCAAACAGGGTTTCGCGGCGGGCTCTCCCGCCCCTTTATGCAATGCAACAGGGTTATGACAGAAACTCTTTTTTCCCCCTGTAGGTCTTCCACCGGTTATGCATCCACAGGTACTGCTCCGGATATTTCCTGATAACCGCCTCCATCCTGCGTGTCATTTCTTCGGTTATTCGCAAAATCCCTGTTTTTTTGTCAGGGTATGTGCCCGGCCATATGGGGTCGCTTACAATAACGTCATAGTGGTAGTCTCTCCCTTTCCTGCAGCAGGCCACAACCACTATGGGTTTCCTGTATTTTAACGCGAGCATGGCCGGCACAGGCGTGGTGGTGGCCTTGCGGCCGAAAAAATCGATGAGGAGCCCCTTCATTGTGCTCTGGTCCGGCAGCATGCCTATTGACCTGCCCTGCCTGAGGGTCCTCCCGAGGTGAAAGAGCGCGTTTTTCTTCGGGATAATGACCTGGCCGCTGGAGACGCGGTTTGAGTATATCAGCCTTTCGAGGTAGTGGTTGTCAAGTGGCCTTGCAACTATTGTAAGGGGAATCCCCGCCGCAGAGAACACGTGGGGAAGCACCTCCCAGTTGCCTATGTGCGGGGTCACAAAGATACATTCCCCCGCCTCCTCCTGTATCCTCTTTGCCTTTTCAAAGACCCCGGCCATGCGCTGCATTGCGGATTCAGCGGCGCTGTCCTTTCCCGCCGGCCCTGTCAGCATGTGATTGAGTTTTATAATTTCAAGGAAAGACAGGAAAAAAGAGCGGCAGCTTTTACGGGCGAGGGCCTGTATCTCCTGCGGGGTTTTTTCGCCGTTAAATGCATGGTGCAGGTTTTTCAGGGCTATTTTGCGGCGCCTCTTTCCCAGGAAATAGAGGAGGTCTCCGAGAAAATCGCCGAGCGCCCTGACGATTTTCATGGGCGCGGCCCGCACGATAAAGACGATTATCCACGCTGCGGCGTACTCGAGCAGCTTCTCAACCCCGCTTTTCCGTCTGCGTTTCCTTTTGTTTTTCATCCTGTTATCCTTGCAGCGGCATAAAAACACCCCGCGCGGGCAGGCTCTCCCGCCCTTCATGCAACACCGGGGTTATCTGTCCGTATCCGGGGACGGCTACAACATGATACAGGATGCAGGGTGTACGATGCAATATCCCGCTGAAACCGGCGGCACCTGTTAAAAATGATAGCTGTCAGAATTGCCAGTATCTTCCGGCGCAGGAAAACTGCTACACTGTTGAGCACCCACCCGCCGTATAGTTTTATGCAACTGCAAGGTGAAGGAGGTGAGCGGAAGAGAGGGTCAAAAGGGCAAACCGCAAAATACACAATAAGGAGGGAATGTATGAGGAAAGCTGTAACAGGAAGAATATTAATGATATTCATAGCTGTGCTCGCGGCAGGCCTGTTTGCGGGCAATACGGCGCTTGCCGGGGAGGACGGCCGGAAAACCGCGGTCCAGGGCAGCGCTGAAAAGATAAATATCAACGTTGCAACCCTGAAAGAGTTGATCACCCTGCCGGGGATCGGCAGGAAAAAGGCCGGCGCGATTATAGCCTACAGAACGGAAAACGGGAAGTTCAGCAGTGTCGATGAGCTCGGGAAAGTCAGGGGAATAGGCAAGAAGACGGTGGAAAAGCTCAAACCCTATGTCACTGCTCCTTAACCCTGATGTTGCATAAACCCGCGGGGTGCTCACAGCCCGATTAAAGTTTCCGTAATGAGTTGTCGACATGTATGTTAGTCGCAGGACAGGGAGGGCCGGCCGTCAGGTTCCCGGGCCGGCTGCCCTTAACTCAATACGTCCGCACGGCCTGGGCGGCCGGGACGGACTTAACGGAAGGCGGCATCATGAAGACAACCGGACAGAACACAGCAGCGGCAGTCGGCAGGGAACCGGCAGGAGGGGCGGACAGAGGGCCCAACATCCACGCGGAAAAAAGGGCGTGCAGGAGAATACACGCAAACCTGCAGGCAAGGCTGTTTTACGGCAACCTGATCTACACGGGAACCGTAACCAATCTCTCGGAAAAGGGGATGTTTATCCGCACGAAAGTGCAATTTCCCGTGAATTCCGTGTGCATTACGCTCGTGCTTGTAAACGAGCAGGTCGTGAAAATCCCCGTAAAGGTAAAAAGGACCGCGGCCCCGGAGAGCGAATATTCCACGGATTGCGGCATTGGGGTGGAGCTCGTCAATGCCCCGCAGAACTATCTCGATTATGTAAGCGCCTCCCAGGCCTCCGCATAATCACCGCGGCCTTTTTCAGGTTTGCAGCACTCCGCTTTTATATGCTTCAGGCATTATGTTATAGTCTAATAGCGTTCATCTGCTGGTTATCAGCCTTAAACGGGCTATGGCGATATTTTTATGTCACTGTAAGGTCGATTTTCGCAGATACATGCTTGTCGATGAGAAATGTGAGGGTTTCCGCAGGCGTCTGTCGTTAGG
>WFVK01000317.1 GCA_015491705.1 Nitrospirota bacterium
CTATGCAGCCATGTGGCGGAAAAATTTCCCGGAGCCCGTGGAAAGGGTGGGCTATTATTCACTGAAGGAAGGCAGGGTGCGCTGGTATCCCAAAAGGACGGGGATGGAAGAATTCGTGCAGGATGCCGTGCGTAAAGCCGAAGAGATTGCACAAGGCATAAGGAACGGCGTGTTCCCTGCCGAACCCGCAAGGGAGACGGAGTGCAGATACTGCTGCCACAGCCCGTTATGCAGGGGCGGCGCCCGCAGGCCGGGAAATTATGCAGCGGCGCGCGGGACGGATAAAACGGACAAAAAAAAGGACCTGCGGAATTCCGCAAGTCCTTGATTTTGCTTTGGTAGCGGGGGGCGGATTTGAACCACCGACCTTCGGGTTATGAGCCCGACGAGCTACCAGACTGCTCCACCCCGCGACATATATAACATACTGTAAAATAATTTAAAAAGTCAACAGGCCCGTATGCCGATTATGCGATGCCGCGGATGCGCCGCTGTCTGCCGCTGCAAGGTCATGTCATATTCGATTTTATGACTTCTGCAATTTCTTCTGCTATTGCGGAAATGCTATCCATGTTGTCACCTTCAACCATTACCCTGATCTTGGGCTCCGTCCCGGATGGCCTGACGAGGATTCTGCCGCTGTCGAGTTTTTTCTCGGCCTTTTTTATAGCCGAGACAATGGGGGGAAATTCATCAATGTCCCTCGGTTTCGGAACGAGCACGTTCAGGAGTATCTGGGGATAGATGGGGATAAAGGATGCGAGCTCCGAGAGACTCTTGTCCCTCCTGCACATTATGGAAAGTATCTGAAGGGCCGTTATAGGCCCGTCGCCGGTTGTATTGAGGTCCAGGAAGATGATGTGGCCTGACTGTTCACCCCCGAGATTACACTTCCTCCTGATCATCTCTTCCACGACATAGCGATCGCCGACCTTTGTCCTTACCACCTCGATCCCTGATTTGTTCAGATATATCTCAAACCCTATGTTGCTCATGACAGTGGTAACGACCGTGTTTGCTTTCAGCATGCCTTCCTTCTTCATATCCATGGCGCATATGGCCATTATCTTGTCGCCGTCAACTATCTCGCCTTTCTCATCGCAGAGTATCGTCCTGTCCGCATCACCGTCATGGGCGATCCCGATGTCCGCCCTGTATTCAAGCACGGCCCTCTGCATCTCTTCGGGATGGGTCGTGCCGCAGTTCGCATTAATATTTATTCCGTCCGGCTTGTCATTGATTGCTATAACATCGGCCCCCAGTTCCGCCAGTACAAAGGGGGTGATTTTATAGGCCGATCCATTTCCGCAGTCAATTACCACCTTTATCCCCTCGAGGGTCATGCCCCTGGGGAACGTGGATTTCACGTATTCAATATACCTGCCGGCTGCATCATCCACCCTGTGCGCCTTGCCGATCTCAGCACCTTCGGGCCTGATCTTCTCAAGCTTTTTTGAGAACATTGTTTTTTCTATCTCGGACTCGGTGCTGTCGGGAAGCTTGAATCCGTCCGACGAAAAAAATTTTATCCCGTTGTCATTAAACAGGTTATGGGATGCGGATATCACAACACCGGCGTCGACCCGCAGGCTTCTCGTGACGAATGCAATGCCGGGTGTCGGCATGGGGCCGACGAGGACGACGTTCATGCCCATGGAACATATGCCCGACGTCAGGGCGCTCTCCAGCATGTAACCGGAAAGCCTGGTGTCTTTGCCTATAAGGATCTGGTTCCTGCCGTGTTGTTTCCGGAGCACATAAGCCGCCGCCCTGCCGACTTCAAAGGCTATCTCCCCTGTCATGGGATAGTGGTTGGCCTTGCCCCTTATACCGTCTGTTCCGAACAGCTTCATTCTTCTTTTCCTCTCCACCATAAATGTTCTCCTTACCTGATCTGTCTGACAGATATCCTTACTTCAACCTTGTTTATATTCTTCTTTATATTCGGATTCGTGATGTTCAGATTGGCCTTGTACCTGAGATTGCTGTTTATCCCGTTGGTGTCGATAGGTTCTGTCTTGACGGTCCGGATCTTTTTCACCATGCTCTTCGGCCCCTCCAGCACGACCGAATCCGGCACCACGGTTATATCCACAATTGCAAAGCCCTTTTCCGGCAGGCCCACCACCGCCGGTTTTACGGAAACGGTCTTCTTTAACTGCGCCTCGATCTTCAAACTCACGGTTTCCGGATCAATATCCGTTACGATAAGCGTCTTGGGCAGTTTTATGTTGTCCTTGGAAAGTGTATAGAAGAACTTTCCGGTCTTTGCCTTGCCGAGGTCGACAACGGCGCTGATTTCATCCTGCCGGAGATTCCGTATCAGCCTTTCCTGCCCCTGTATGGTGATGCTTACGGTCTCCGGAGAATCCACAACTGCAAGCCCGGCGGGCAGATTCCTGAATACGAGGGGTACACTCACCGTAATCTGCGAGCGGCCGCTTAATATTACAAAAAACCATAAAATGACCGCCAGCACAAGCGAGGCGAGTTTCAGACCGAGGTTTGTGGTGAAAAATCTGGTCTTCATTTCCTTTTCTCTTTGGGTTTCACAAACTGTTCCGTGAGAAAGTCCCTCAATGCCCCCATATCCACATTTTTCTCCAGCCTGTTGTCAACCGCCGTGCTGATCCTGCCGGTCTCCTCGGATACTATTATAACAACGGCATCCGTCTCTTCCGTAAGGCCGAGTCCCGCCCTGTGTCTTGTACCCATTGACCGCGAGATGTCGGCGGTCAGTGTAAGCGGAAGGAAACAGCCCGCGGCAACGACACGGTTCCCGCGGATGATAACGGCTCCGTCATGGATAGGCGATGAAGGGTGAAATATGCTCAAAAGCAGCTCGCGTGATACCTTGGCATCAAGCTGCGTGCCCATTTCAGTGAAGTCATCGAGGCTGGTCTCTTTCTCTATGACGATCAGCGCCCCGATCTTCCTGTTGGCAAGGGCGACCGAGGCCTTTACTATTTCTTCAAGCGACCTCAGCTCTTCCACAGAGGCGAAAAAGGGGAGGAAACGGGTCTCGCCCATCTGGGCCAGTGTCTTGCGTATCTCGGGCTGGAATAAAATAATGAGGGCCAGCACGATCTGCGCCCACAGGCTCTGGATGATCCAGTCTATTGTATAGAGCCCCAGGTATTTTGAAGAGAGAAGGGCCAGAAAGAGCACCCCCAGCCCGATAAGCATCTGGGCCGCCCTTGTGCCCCTGATTATCAGCAGTACCCTGTAAATTATTACCGATACGATCAGAATATCAAGGATATCCTGCCATCTTATCTGACTTAAAATTTTCATGCCCGGTGGTTAGGAATTATTATAGCAGGTTTTTTCAACAACTGTTCAGGCGCTGAGAGCTGTTTTCTATTAAGGTGCTGCCGGAAATGTGCAGACAGACGGGCGGGCGGGCTTTTACCGCCCCCTCACGTAATTCAGCAGGCCGCCTGCAAGGATAATCTCCCTCTGCCTTTGCGTAAGGCCGTGTTCGGCCGTGTATGTCCTGCCTGTTTTTACGTGTTTAAAGGTAACCGCCAGCGCATCTCTTACCTCCCCGGCAATGTCGGGGAATTCAATCTCCGCATCCTGTTCAAATGTGTCGTACACCTCAGGGGCCACTGTAAGGGGGAGGATGCCGAAGTTTATCAGGTTGTCCCGGTGTATGCGGGCAAAGGACTTTGCAAGAACCGCCCTGACCCCGAGATACATGGGCGCAAGCGCGGCGTGCTCCCTGCTTGAGCCCTGGCCGTAGTTTATCCCCCCGAGTATTACACCGCCTCCGGATGACCTGGCCCTTTCAGGAAACGCCGGGTCTGTCTTGGAAAAGACATAGTCGGATATGGCGGGTATATTCGAGCGCAGAGGCAGTATCCTGGCGCCGGCCGGCATGATGTCATCCGTTGTGATGTTGTCACCCACCTTCAGGAGCACCTTTGTCTTCAGGGATTTTTCAAGGGCGCCCTTTACCGGGAATGGCTTGATATTCGGGCCACGCTCAATCCGGACCCTGCCGGGTTCCTCCGATGGGGGAATGATCATAGAGTCATCCGTGATATACCTCTCCGGAAGAGCAATCCTTAAGGGACCTTCCATGAGATCACGCGGGTCGGTTATCCTGCCGGTCACGGCAGAGGCCGCTGCGGTCAGTGGACTGCACAGATACGACCGGTCCCCGGGGGTGCCGCTTCTGCCGGGGAAATTCCTGTTGAATGTTCTCAGGGTTACGGCCCCTGTAGGCGGTGACTGCCCCATGCCTATACACGGGCCGCACGTGCACTCAAGCACCCTTGCACCAGCGGCTATAAGGACCGACAATGCGCCGTTTTCCGTGATCATCTGAAATGCCTGACGGGAGCCCGGGCTTATCGTCAGGCTCACGTCGGGATGTACCTTCCTGTTGTCGAGAATCTTCGCCGCAGCCATGAGGTCGGCATAGGATGAATTGACGCAACTGCCGATGCACACCTGCCGGACGGGGATGTCTTCCACCTCCCTGACACGCTTCACATTATCAGGGCTTGACGGCGCTGCTATGAGAGGTTCAAGCGCAGAGACATCCACATCCATCTCCCCGTCATATGCGGCGCCGGGGTCGGGCTTAAGCTCCGTCCAGTCGTTTTCACGGCCCTGGGCCCTGAAAAAGGCCAGGGTCTGCTCATCCGACGGGAATATGGAGGATGTTGCGCCGAGTTCGGCCCCCATGTTGGTTATCGTGGCCCTCTCGGGCACGGTCAGGTTTTTAATCCCGTCGCCGCCGTATTCGATTATCCTGCCGACCCCCCCCTTGACGGTCAGCCGCCTCAGGATTTCAAGGATGATGTCCTTTGCAGTGACTCCTGTGCCGCAGGAGCCCCTCAGCCTGACCTGAAGGACAGCGGGCATAGAGAGCCAGAACGGTTCTCCGGCCATTGCAAGGGCAACGCTGAGCCCGCCTGCCCCTATGGCAAGCATGCCCACGGCTCCCGCATTCGGGGTGTGGCTGTCCGAACCGAGAAGGGTCTGCCCGGGCCTTGAGAAACGCTCCAGATGCACCTGGTGACAGATGCCGTTGCCCGGCCTTGAGAAATAGATTCCGTATTTCGCTGCTATGGTCTGAAGGAACCTGTGGTCATCGGCATTTTCAAAACCCGTCTGAAGGGTGTTGTGGTCGACATAACTCACCGAGAGTTTTGTCCTGACCCGCGGTATGCCCATTGCCTCAAATTCAAGGTATGCCATTGTGCCTGTTGCATCCTGGGTCAGTGTCTGATCAATGGATATCGCTATCTCCTCTCCGGCCTTCATGTCTCCGGATACGAGGTGCGATGATATCAGCTTCCTGGCTGCGTTCATGTGGAATTTCCTCCGTCCGCAATATTAAACCCTGCAGATGCATAAAACCGTCGCTGGCGGGCAGGCTCCGCTGCCCGTTTATGCAA
>WFVK01000318.1 GCA_015491705.1 Nitrospirota bacterium
CCTAAAATGAATATATTAGTAAAAACGGATACAAAGAGCAACGATTTTTATTTACACGCCGTCCGTAAGCCGTTATCCTGAACCTGTCTCATGGCATCTCCTGCATCCGGCGCGGGAGAGATTACGAGATGGCAAAGATGAGGTTACATCTTTACCGAATCAACCACCCTGCTGATAACATCGCCTGAAAACCCGCGGCGCTGGAGCATCCCCCAGAGCCTGCGCCTGATGACATTGCCGGGATGCCCCCTCATGGCCCTGAGTTTTCTTTCAACGAGCTTCCGGGCGGATTCCTCTTCCATCTCCACAGTATGCAGCAGCAGGGTTTTCTCAACAAGTTCTTTATCAAGCCCTCTTTTAATGAGAAATGCCCTGATGCCTTTTCCCCCGAGGTGCCTGTCTTCCACGGAGTGTCTGAAGAGCTGGGATGCAAGGGCCTCGTCGCTGAGCAGGCCTGCATCTTCGAGAAATTTTATTGTATCATTTATCCGGCCGTCTTCGAATCCTTTTATCTTCAGCCGCAGGAGCATTTCCTTCCGGCTCCTGGAGCGGTAACCGAGCAGTTTCAGTGCATATGCCTTTACATCATCAGCGCGCGAACCTTTCGATCTGGGGGGCGTCATTGTCTTCGTCTTCCTCTCCCGGTATGTCGCTGTCCTTATAGGTGTCCTTGGTGGACATAATCCCTTTGACCTTGAGTGCGAAATCATCGGGGTTGGTGGCCCTGCTCAGGGCATCCTCATAAGTTATAAGGCCCTTCTGGAGAAGGCCGTAGAGGGACTGATCGAATGTCTGCATCCCGTACTGGCTGAACCCCTCTGCTATATGGTCATGAATATGCCTTGTCTTCTCAGGGTCTACTATGCAACCCTTTATGGTTGCCGTTGCAACAAGCACCTCAACCGCCGGCACCCTTCCGCTTTCATCGGCCTTGGGAACAAGTCTCATGGATATGATGGCCCTGAGGACAGAGGCCAGTTGCATCCTCACCTGCTGATGCTGATAAGGAGGGAAGACGGATATAATCCTGTTGATGGTCTCAACAGCATCGGTCGTATGAAGAGTGCTGAGAACGAGATGGCCTGTCTCAGCGGCAAGGAGGGCTGTCTGTATTGTCTCGAAATCACGCATTTCACCCACGAGTATAACATCGGGGTCCTGTCTCATCGCGGCCCTCAGCGCCTTGCTGAAGGTCTCCGTGTCATAGCCTATCTCCCTCTGGCTTATAATGCTGTTTTTGTCCCTGTGCAGAAACTCGATCGGGTCTTCAATCGTGATAATATTATCCGTCTTGTTGGAATTGATGTAGTCGATCATTGACGCAAGCGTGGTGGACTTTCCGCTTCCGGTCGTGCCTGTGACCAGTATAAGCCCCCGCGGCTCCAGGGCGATCCTCTTGAGCACCACGGGCAGGTACAGTTCCTCTATGTCCGCAATATCATAGGTGATATACCTGAAGACCATGCTTACCGAGCCCCTCTGCGAATAGCAGTTGCACCTGAACCTTGCATATCCGGATATTCCGTAGGCTATATCAATATCATGGCTCTTTCTGAAGTGCTCCATCTGGGCCTCGCTCATGATATGCGTTGCGATTTCAAATGTATCATCCGGAGTAAGCCTCTTTTCATCGTGCAATACGGTCAGTTTCCCGTCGACCCGGACAATAGGCTGGCTGCCTGCCTTTATATGCAGGTCCGAGGCGTTCATTTTGACCGCTTTCTGAAGAAGGGTATCAATGTATATAGTCATAATCTACCTCTTGAAATTATATGCTTCAAGGATTTTAGACTCAATCTCCTGAGCCGTTTCAGGGTTTGATTTCAGGTACTGTTTTGAGTTTTCCCTGCCCTGCCCGATGCGGGTTCCGTTATAAGAATACCATGCGCCGGACCTTTCCACGATCTTTTTCTCGATGCCGAGGTCTATGAGCTCGCCGAGCCGCGATATTCCTTCATTAAAATATATGTCGAATTCGGCCTGTTTAAACGGGGGGGCCACCTTGTTTTTCACCACCTTCACCCTTACCCTGTTGCCGACCGACTCCTGGGCGTTTTTCAGATTCTCGATCTTCCTGATGTCAAGCCTTACGGATGAGTAAAACTTCAGGGCGTTTCCGCCGGTCGTGGTTTCCGGGTTGCCGAACATGACACCGATCTTCATTCGTATCTGGTTTATGAATATAACGGTCGCCTGCCCCTTTGAGATTGCCGCTGTAAGCTTTCTCAGTGCCTGGCTCATGAGTCTCGCCTGGAGGCCGGGGAGGCTGTCGCCCATCTCTCCCTCGATCTCGGCCCGGGGGACAAGGGCTGCAACGGAATCTATCACGATTATATCAAGGGCGCCGCTGCGCACCAGGGTCTCCGTAACTTCCAGGGCCTGTTCACCGGTGTCAGGCTGGCTGACGAGCAGGTCATTGACATTCACCCCGATCTTTGATGCATAGGACAGGTCCAGCGCATGTTCGGCGTCGATAAAGGCCGCTGTACCGCCTGCCTTCTGGGCCTGTGCCACGGCGCTGAGGGCAAGTGTAGTCTTCCCCGATGACTCGGGGCCGTAAATCTCGATGACCCTGCCGCGCGGGAATCCCCCGACTCCGAGCGCTGCGTCCAGCCCGATGGAGCCTGTGGGAATGGCCGGCACCTCGACAACGCCTTCGGAGCCGAGCCTCATTATGGCGCCTTTGCCGAACTGTTTCTCTATCTGTGATATGGCTACTTCAAGCGCCTTTGTACGGTTTTTGTCAGAATCGGACATTATATATACGCCTCCCTTAAAACAATGAACAATTAACAGTCATGTAATTAAATTATACATTACAACAGCACAAAAATACCGCCGCCGGTCTACGCGGTATCCTGCATTACCCGCGCAGGGGGATTTCCGCTATTCTGGTATACCTTGCGCCGCCTGTTCCAAGGTCACTCTTCATTAAAGTTACCGACCTGACCTTTACCGCTCCGAACTTGCTGTGTTTATGCCTTTCAATATTATCCGCCGGAATTTTCTTGCCGCGGGAGGATCTGAACCTGCCCAGTGTGAGGTGCGGAACAAATTTCCTCTTCTCCCGTTTGAATCCGAGGGCAGCCGCGGCGTCCTCTATTTTCCGCTGCAGTTCCCCGAGTATCCCACCCCCGCTGATACCGGCCCACAGGACTCTCGGGGATTTTGTATCCGGGAAGACCCCCACGCCCGAAACCTCAATATCAAAGGCTTTCACACCCGTGCAGCATTTCTCCAGTGCACTTATAATATTCCCCGCGGTTTCTTCACCGACATCGCCGAGGAACTTCAGGGTGAGATGAATATTTTCCGGTTTGACCCACCTGACATCCGCACCGCAGCTTTTAAGCTCTGCCTGCAGCCGCGACAGGGACTCTCTTACAGGCCCGTCCAGGTCTATGGCGATAAAACTTCTCAACGTCCTTCTCTCCGGCAGAAATAGAATAACACAGAAGACTCAAAATAAAAATCCCGCATTTCTTTCCGGTTACAGGGACATACGTTCAGAAAAAATATCTCCACACCTGCAGGCAGATATTAGCATAGATTCCGGCCGCTACATCGTCGGACATGACCCCTGCACCTCCGGGAACGGATTTTTCGATCCTGCGTATCGGAGGGGGTTTCAGTATATCGAAAAACCTGAACAGTACAAACGCCGCAAAGAGGTAACCGGGGGTCCTGGGCACAAACAGCACGGATATCAGATAACCGCAGAATTCATCTATCACTATATGCCTGCTGTCTTTTCCGAACTCTTTTTCGGCATGATGTGATGCATACACCCCCAGTATAAATACCGCGGAAGAGATTACCAGGAGCGAGGAGTCAGCGGGCCTGAGCAATAATACATATATGAAGGCCAGTGCCGAGCCGAAGGTCCCCGGTGCATATGGTATGTATCCTGTAAAGCCGAGCGTTGCAATGAGTCCGGATAATTTCCTGATAACCTGACCTCTTTTGTTACTCCTGGATGATTTTATACGAATGTGTTATCTTCGCGGCCTTGCCAAGGGTTGCGCCGACCATGCAGTACTTTCCGAGGGAAAGCTCGATTGCGCGGCTGACGGCCTCCTCGGAGATATTCCTGCCCGTAATCACATATTCAATATGAATTGCAGTATACATGCGGGGATGTTTATCGGGGGCCTCGCCCGTGACATTCATCTCAAAGCCGGTGACATCCTGCTTCTTTTTTCTCAGTATGGAGATAACATCCATTCCGCTGCATCCGCCGAAGGCCGTAAGAAGCAATTCCGAGGGTCTTGAACCCGTGTTTGCCCCGCCGACCGAAGGGGCGGCATCCATTACCACGGCATGCCCTGAATCGGCGGTGCCGACAAACTGCATATTCTCAACAAGCTTAACCCTGCTCTTCAACATTGATCAAACCTCCTGTATATTACTGTCGCTGATATCACGCAGGCTGTTCAGTGACGGTGCCGGCAAATACGCACCCGCACTATTAAAAATGTAAGTCATTATCTCTTTTTTGTCAATAAAAATGGCCTGTTTTCATAACCGCCCCAACCTCTTTAAATAACTCCGTTAACGTGGTACAATAGGAATAATTTTGTTTCCTTGTCTTCTGAAAACGGAATTTCAAAGGAGAATTACATGACCCAGAAAGTGAGAAAGGCCGTATTTCCGGCAGCAGGCCTGGGCACAAGGTTTCTGCCGGCGACCAAGGCGTCTCCCAAGGAGATGCTGCCCATTGTCGACAAACCGATGATCCAGTACGCGGTTGAAGAAGCCGAAGCCTGTAACATCAAGGAATTCATCATGATAACGGGCAAGTCGAAGAGGGCGATAGAGGACCATTTTGACTATGCATGGGAGCTTGAGGAAAACCTCAAGAACAAGGGCAAGAAAAACCTGCTAAGGGAGATACAGCGGCTGGCCAAGCACCAGTTTGCATACATAAGGCAGGGGGCTCCCCTCGGACTCGGCCATGCAATCCTCTGTGCAAGGCCCTTTGTGAAGGATGAGCCTTTCGCGGTAATACTGAGTGATGATATTATAGACCCGGATGACAGCCTCCTGAAGGAGATGATAGATATCTCCGGCAGGCATGAGGCGACTGTTCTCGCACTGCAGAGGGTTCCGAAGGCGGAGATACACCGCTACGGAGTCATAGCAGGCACTGAAGTGGAAAAGAATGTATACAGGATAAGCGACATGGTCGAGAAACCCAAAGCTTCTGATGCGCCTTCCGACCTCGCGATAATCGGAAGATATATACTTACCCCGGACATTTTCAGCATTATTGAAAAAACCTCCCCGGGCAAAGGCGGTGAAATTCAGTTGACGGATGCCCTTAAGTCGCTGTTGCAGAAGAAACCGGTTTATGGTTATCTTTTCGAAGGAAAACGCTATGACGGCGGTGACAAAATAGGTTATCTCAAGGCTACGGTTGAGCTTGCACTGAAAAACCCGACCGTAAGCAAGCAGTTCAAAGAATATCTTCTTTCCACAATTTCACCCATGATTACAAAGGAGCAACCATGACTGATATGGATTCATCAGAAGAGCATGATGTTGAAATTCCATCCTCCCTGCCGATTCTGCCTGTAAGGGATGTTGTCATCTTTCCGTACATGATCCTTCCCCTGTTCGTGGGAAGGGACATATCCATCAAGGCGATTGAGCGTTCCATAGGGGAGAACAAGCTGATAATGCTTGTTTCACAGAAAGACGTAAATGTTGAGACACCCTCCATCAAGGACCTCTACAGGGTGGGCACTGTCGGGACCATCCTCAGGATGCTGAAGCTGCCGGACGGACGGCTCAAGATACTTGTTCAGGGTCTTGCAAAGGCACGAATCATCAATTTCGCCCAGACAGAGCCTTATTATGTCGGAAAGATCGAGAAAATCGTCGATCAGCAGCCGTCCGAACTGACCCTCGAGGTGGAAGCGCTCATGCGCAATGTAAAGGAGCTCGTGGACAAGTCCCTCGCTCTCGGCAAGTCGTTTCTTCCTGATATTATCGTGCTTATAGAAAACATTGAGGAGCCCGGGAGGCTGGCGGACCTGGTGGCCTCAAACCTCGGATTAAAGGCCGAGCAGGCACAGGAACTGCTGGAACTGACCGATCCCGTGCTCAGGCTGAAGAAGATCAGCGAGATACTCAGCAGGGAAGTGGAGCTTCTCCTGGTACAGCAGAAAATCCAGTCTGACGTCAAGGGCGAGATAGACAAGACACAGCGCGAGTACTTCCTGAGGGAGCAGTTGAAGGCAATCCAGAAAGAACTCGGTGAAATAGACGAGAAGACAGAAGAGATACTCGAGCTGCGCAAGAAGGTGAAAGATGCCAGGATGCCGGAGAAGGTCGAGAAAGAGGCGATAAAACAGATCAACCGCCTTGAGAAAATGCACCCGGACAGCGCGGAGGCCGGCACCATCAGGACCTATATCGACTGGCTCGTGGAACTCCCCTGGTCCGAGAGCACAAAAGACAACCTCGATCTGAAAAAGGCGAAACAGGTGCTTGACGAAGACCATTACGACCTCGAGCAGGTCAAAGAGCGGATACTGGAATACCTCGGCGTCAGGAAACTAAAGGAAAAGATGAAAGGCCCCATCCTGTGCTTTGTCGGCCCGCCGGGAGTGGGCAAGACATCACTGGGAAAATCCATTGCAAGGGCCCTGGGCCGGGAGTTCTACAGGATGTCACTCGGCGGAATGAGGGATGAGGCCGAGATCAGGGGGCACAGGAGGACGTATGTCGGTGCAATGCCCGGCAGGATCATACAGGGCATAAAAACAGCAGGCAAGAACAACCCTGTCTTCATGCTCGACGAAGTGGACAAGATAGGCATGGATTTCAGGGGTGATCCGGCGTCAGCGCTGCTGGAGGTCCTGGACCCGGAGCAGAATTTCGCATTTGCAGATCACTACCTCGGCGTGCCTTTTGACCTGAGCAATGTGATGTTCATAACAACCGCCAACCTGATCGACCCGATCCCCTCACCCCTGAGAGACAGGATGGAGGTGCTGAGCCTGACCGGTTATACGGCGGAAGAGAAGATAGGGATAGCCAAGAACTACCTGATCCCGAAACAGTTGAAAGAGCACGGGATTACGGAAAAGAACATAAAGATAAATGACGGCGCGCTCATGCAGGTTATCACGCACTACACCCGTGAAGCCGGCGTAAGGAACCTCGAACGCCAGATAGCGAATCTCTGCCGCAAGGTTGCAAGAAAGATAGCGGAAGGCGGGAACAGGAAATATGTTATCTCATCAAAGAACCTGTCGAAATACCTCGGGGTTCCGAAGTTTCTGCCGGAAGAGGAAATAAAGAAAGACGAGGTCGGCGTCGCCACCGGGCTTGCATGGACCGAAACAGGCGGAGACATCATCTACATCGAGGCGACCATAATGAAGGGCAAAGGCACCCTGACACTCACCGGGCAGCTCGGTGATGTGATGAAGGAGTCCGCACATGCAGCCCTGAGTTATATACGCTCCAAGGCCAAGAGCCTCGGGATCAGCAATTCCATGTTCTCAAACAACGACATCCACATTCACGTCCCTGCAGGAGCAATACCCAAGGACGGGCCCTCGGCCGGCATAACAATGGCCACGGCCATAGCCTCGGTCTTTACGGGCAAGGCGGTTCACAAGAGCATTGCCATGACCGGCGAGGTGACCCTGCGGGGCAGTGTATTGCCGATCGGCGGACTGAAGGAAAAGGCCCTTGCGGCGAAAAGGATGGGCATTCACAAGGTTATTATCCCCAAGAGGAATGAAAAGGACCTCGAGGAGATACCCAAATACATCAAGAAAGATATGACCTTCATACCTGTGGAGACCATGGATGAAGTCCTGAAATATGCGCTCAAAAACCCGGCGAAAAGAAGAAAGCGCCGTTAGGGCCGGATTCATGCTGAGATGACAAACGGTTCATCATGCAAAAAATCCTCATCCCGGATATACTGAATTAATGTTGCACTGCATAAAGCGGCAGGAGGGCCTGCCGTAAAACACCCGGGCTCTCCTGCCTTCTTATGCCACTGCAAGGTAAAATCAAACCCATGCGGCTTTCAGGAGTTGGCGAGTTCGGTCTTATAAAAAAACTGAGAGACATGTGTGCCGGCGATTCTCCCGGCCTCATTGCGGGTATCGGCGATGACGCGGCAGCATTAAAGACAGGGAACAAAAAAATCCTGATTACATCAGACATGATGATCGAAGGGGTGCATTTTGATCTCTCGTTTACAACATTTTATCAACTGGGATATAAATTCCTGGCGGTCAGTATAAGCGATATATTCGCAATGGGCGGGAGGCCGGGATATTTCTTCGCGAGCCTCGGGATACCGCGGTCCTTTAAAGCATCTGATATTGAAGAGCTTTACACAGGCATAAATGAGATCGCGGCGGAATCGGGAGTAACAGTTGCAGGTGGAGACACCTGCGCGTCAGGGGCGGGGTTTGTCCTGAGCGGGACGTTGACCGGAGAGGCGAAAAAGGTCATAAGGCGTTCGGGCGCAAGAAAGGGAGACGGTATTTTCGTTACGGACACCCTGGGGGACTCGGCCATGGGCCTGCGCCTTTTGAGAAAGCGGTGCAGGAGGCTCCGCAGTTTTTCATCCTCCTCCCCGCGCCTCAGGCTCATGAAGAAACACCTGATGCCCCGGCCGCGGCCTGCGGGGAATTTACCCGCAATAACATCAATGATAGATATAAGCGACGGCCTGCTTGCGGACCTGAGCCACATATGCGATGAAAGCAGGGTCGGCGCCGTAATCTACAGGGACAAAATCCCCGTATCAGCGGAGCTTGCCGCCACGGCGAAGGACTTAAACATAGACCCTGTTGAACTTGCGCTGAAAGGCGGGGAGGATTACGCCCTGTTGTTCACGGCCCCGCCGGATATAAAGACCGGGGCCTTCAGAATAGGCGAGATAACCGGGAAGAGACGTTTTATTATTGATGAAAAAGGCAGAAAAGCCGTATTTAAAGCAGAAGGGTATGAACATTTCCGGTAAGTACGCACCGGGGATTTTTCAGGATGGCCTATTTCAGGGATAAATTCAGGAGCATATTCCAGGTGCAGGACACACCGCACCGGATTGCCCTGGCATTTGCAATCGGCGTATTCTGGGGATTTTCGCCCCTGCTGGGCCTGCATACCATAGGCGCCTTTATAACGGCGTGGCTGCTGGGGCTGAACAAGATCGTTACAATCGTGGGGGTATGGACGGGCAATCCCTGGACCCTCGTGCCGGTATATACTTTCTGCGTGTGGCTTGGCGCCCGGATAGTCGGGATAAAACAGATTATCCCTGAAATAAACTGGAACGACCTGTCGGTGACGCATATGATAAGTGAACTGGGATACCTGCTCAAGCCCTTTTTTATAGGCTCCCTGACCGTATCCATAGTCTTCGGCCTGGCAAGTTACTTTATCATTCATTTTCTGGCAACCAGATACAGGAAAACGCAAGATGCCGCATAAACTGACCCGTCTGCACGTAGTGCTTTTTATTTCAACGTTTATAACAACACTGATTGCAGGCGCTGTCATGAACAATGTCGTGCCGTGGGAAGAGCCCGGGAAAATCTACCTCGGCCTGCCGTTTTCCCTGACCCTGCTTCTTATTCTCATGACACACGAACTGTCGCATTACTTCATGTCGCGCAGGCACAACGTATACGCAACCCTCCCGTACTTTATCCCCGCCCCCTCAATAATCGGGACATTCGGCGCCGTCATAAAGATGAAGCCGCCGATACCGGACAGGCGTTCGCTCATGGATATCGGCGCATCCGGACCCATCGGCGGTTTTATCATAGCTATCATAGCGGTCATTGTCGGCCTCGGCATGTCGGAGGTAAAACCCGCTGTGGAATTACACGGAGGCATTTCCTTCGGCAGCTCGATCCTGTTCACCGTTCTGTCCAACATGATACTGGACATCGATCCCCGGAAATACGGCGTGCTCCTGCATCCCGTGGCATTCGCCGGCTGGATAGGCCTCCTCGTAACATCGCTGAACCTTCTGCCCATAGGACAGCTTGACGGCGGCCACATAATCTATGCCATGTTCGGGGAGAAACACGAATTGATCTCAAAGTGCACAATCCCCGTGCTGATCGTCCTTGGGGTTGTATTCTGGCCGGGCTGGTTATTCTGGGCGGTCCTCATGTTTTTTCTCGGATACAGGCATCCCCCGGTTGTTTACCCCTACATAAGGCTGGACAGGAAAAGAAAGATAATGGGCTGGGCCTGTTTCGTCATCTTCATCCTGACCTTCACGCCGGTGCCCGTTACAATGATGTAGCGGCACGGCAGGTTTCACCGGGCCCGGGAAAAGATTCCCCTTATCAGGCTGTTATTGTCAGGGGCCGTGCATTTAAGAAGCAAACCTATCCTGTTTTGCAAACCATAAACTACCGCAACCTGAAAACGTCACCACTGCTCTGCATTCAACTGGGCGCTGTCGGGCTTCTTATAATTCGAACATTTCTTGAAGAGTAGACGCTACTTTTTCATATGTGCTCTTCTTCAATCGCCCTGTTTTTTATTAATCGTACCTTATCTACTGTTCTGATTTGATCAAGTGCAATCTGCTTCTTTTTCCCCTGAAACTCAATTGGCACTCTCGTAGGATATTTCTTGATAGATGATGTCATCGGAGCTATTATTACGGTGTTGATGTTATGGCTCATTTCATCCGGAGATCTTACAACACATGGTCTTGTCTTTTTAATTTCACTTCCATAAGCAGGGTCCAATGAAACAATACATATATCAAACCTGTTAACTACCACTCCCACTCATCCTTGTCAAATTCATTTGCCATGTCATCGCTCACTACTAATACATCATCTTTACTTTCATGCATTTTCTTAAAAGTCGAATCCCATCCCTTTCTTGCTGCATGTGGTGATTTTATAATTAAACAGTCCTCTTTTGTCTCGAGTTCAACCTCATCGTTAATATGATATTGCTCCAGAATTACCTTTGGAATGCGTATCCCCCTCGAATTCCCAATCCTTACGACTTTTGTTTTGACAGTAGACATTTCAAGCCTCCTGCAATATGATTACATTGTAATTACATTATTAATATAGCGTATAGACTCTCAAATGTCACCTTTTTCCCTGCCCTAACGTCCATCTCTATTGATTATTTGCTCTAACGTCTAGGTGAGTGAATGCGCAACCTGTAAAACATCCAAGTGCTATAAAGACGATTTGCACATCTCAAAATATCAAAGGTCAATTTGATACCTGCGGTTGCGCATTCACTCCACTCAGTGGTTATATGGTTTTATTTTTCATCTCTTAATCCATCTGTGGGTATGTCTGTTCTATATCCCAAAGAAGCCTGATAACGTCGCCTGGTGATATTAATCCCTGTTTGTTTTTGTCTTTAAATAATGGCGTTCCCTGAAGCACCGGAGTTATTTTAAACTTCCCCCATTTTGCAGAGCGCCGAGGTTCTCCATGAAGAAAATTAAATAATCCCCCATGAGCAGCAGCGTTTCTACAATGCCTTAAAAATTCCCATATTTCACTTTTGTGATACCGCTTGTCTTTACATAACTCATGAGCAAGAATTAGGACATTTGATGCTGACTGCATTACAAAAGATGAAAGATAGGTAAAGTTAGATGCTATTTCCTGTGCTATCTCATCTATATCAACAGTAATATAATCGTCGTCTTGCTCTGTCCTAAGTTCTAATGGCCCCATTAATTTATTTAACTGACGTTTGACATCATCGACTTCATGCTCATGACCCTCTATGGCGACTTTCCCAATAACTTGAGATATTAGAGCATTAACATCTTGTGCCCCAGCAATACCTCTAACTGCAAGTTCTTTAAACCCAATTAATTGCACAATGAAATGCATTACTAATGGATAGAAAGGTTTACTGCGATCAAAATGATTGTTTTTGGGGCTATAAGCACTTTTCATTTTATTACTGGACGGTGCTAAGTTCTCGATCAAATAATGGTCTAATCATCCTTGACTGAGAGCCTTAAATCAGACAGTTCAGAACCC
>WFVK01000319.1 GCA_015491705.1 Nitrospirota bacterium
CCAGGCTGCAGGAGGTCTCACAGGCGCGCTTCGGCGTGCTGCCTGAATATATAACCCACAAGGAAGAAGGCCCTGAGCACAGGAAGGTCTTTGAAGTCAAGGTATATATAAATGATACAATCTGGGGGTCCGGCAGGGGCAGGACCAAAAAAGCCGCGGCGCAAAAGGCCGCCGAGGCGGGACTGAAAAAAATCCGGGAAGAATATGGCGCTCACATATAAGGCATCCGGCGTGGACATAAGCAGGGGCAACAGGCTGGTGGACATCATCAGGCCGGTGGCGCGCTCCACATTCAAGCCGTATGTCATGACCGACATCGGCTCATTCGGCGCATTCTGCCGCCTGGACACATCGCGATACAAAAACCCTGTACTCGTAAGCAGCACCGACGGCGTGGGCACCAAGCTCAGGATCGCCTTCATGCTCAACAGGCACGATACCGTGGGCATAGACCTTGTGGCCATGTGTGTAAACGACATACTCACAAGCGGGGCAAGGCCGCTGTTCTTCCTGGACTACTTTGCATCGGGAAAGCTCTCCACCGCGCAGGCCGCGGATGTCATCAGCGGCATAGCCGCAGGCTGCAGGGCCGCGGACTGCTCCCTCATCGGCGGAGAGACAGCGGAAATGCCGGGATTCTACGCGAGGGGAGAATATGACCTGTCAGGATTTGCAGTGGGCATAGTCGACAGGAAGGCGATAATCAACGGCGCGGGGATCAAAAAGGGCGACATGCTTATCGGGCTCTCCTCCAGCGGGCTCCACAGCAACGGATACTCGCTCGTCAGGAAGCTGTTCTTCGACATAAAAAAATACAGCCCCCGCAGGAAGATGAAAGAACTGGGTTGCACGCTCGGGGAAGAACTCCTGCGGCCGACAAGGATATATGTGAAAAGCATTCTGAAAGTCATCAGGCAGTACAGGGTCAGAGGCATGGCCCACATAACCGGAGGCGGCCTGACCGAAAACCTCCCCCGCATCCTGCCCCCGGGCGCGGAACTGAAATTCGTTATAGAAAAGGGATCATGGCCGGTTCACGACATCTTCCGTCTCATTCAGCGCACCGGCGCTGTGCCGGACAGGGAGATGTACAGGACATTCAACATGGGCATCGGCCTGGCGCTGACCGTAAGAAAGACCGATACGCAGAAGATAATAAAAAAACTCGGCCGCCTTGGCGAGAAGGCCTTCGTGATAGGCCGGGTTGAAAGAGGCGGAAGGAGCGTGGAATATGTCTGAGTCTTTGACACTTGGAGTACTCGCATCGGGGAGGGGATCAAATTTTCAGGCCATAATCAACAGCATTGAATCAGGCTCCGTCAATGCCCGCATAGCCGTCCTCATAACGGACAACCCCGGGGCATACGCCCTTGAAAGGGCGGCGAAACACAACATAGAGGCGCTTGTCATACGGCCCCGTGACTTCCCGGATAAAAATACATATTATTCCCGTATAGCCGGCGAACTCGGAAAAAGAGGCGTTGAACTTGTCATACTTGCGGGTTTCATGAGGGTGGTCGGCAAGGCGCTGATAGAGAAATATCCGAACCGGATCATGAATATCCACCCTGCCCTGCTGCCGTCCTTTCCCGGGCTTCACGGCCAGAAGCAGGCCGTTGACTACGGCGTGAAGATATCGGGCTGCACCGTGCACTTCGTGGATGAAGGCGTGGACACAGGCCCCATAATCATACAGGCTGCCGTGCCCGTTTACCATGATGACACCGAGGAGACGCTCTCAGCGAGAATCCTCAGGGAGGAGCACAGGATATTCCCCGAGGCCGTCAGGCTGTATGCCGAGGGGAAGATTTCCGTTGAAGGCCGGAAGGTGATCATCGCCGGAGCAGGACGGGACTAATCCCGGCTCCCTGAATCCAGCCATATCGTCACAGGCCCGTCATTAATCAGCTCCACCTCCATATGAGCGCCGAAAACCCCTTCCCTGACATCGAGGCCTTCCTGCCGCAGCAAATCATTAAACCTCCGCCAGTATTCCCCTGCAATGCCGGGAGGCGCCGAGCGTTCGAATCCGGGCCGGTTCCCTCTGCGTGTATCGGCATACAGCGTAAACTGCGGCACGCTCAGGATCATCCCGCCGGCCTGTTTCACATTAAGGTTCATCTTCCCGCGTTCGTCCTCAAAGATGCGCAGATTCACAACCTTCCCGGCCATCCGCCCGATATCCCCGTCATCATCCCCTTTGCCGACACCCACGAACAGCAGCAGGCCCTTCCCTGTTTCAGAGACCTTACGTCCCTCCACCGTTACCTTTGCATTTTTAACACGCTGTATTAATATCCTCATTCTTCCCCCTGACTTACAGTTGAGTAAAACCATCGCCCGCAGGCGGGAAAGACGGGATTGACGGAAGGGAAAAAGCTGCAAAAGTCCCCTGTCCGTCACCCCGAACGGAGAGAGGGGTCTTATGACCCATCGATACCGGAAGATTTCTCCCTACGGTCGAAATGACACATCCAGACATTGTTTCCCGCACAGGTCCTTCAGAAACAAGGGCAACGTTAATGGAAACTCAGATTAAAAAGCGGTCGCAATCCCTTATTCATCAGGTCTTCTTTGATTCCCTGAAAAAGTTGAAAATGCTGAAATGACAACTAAGTCGCAATCCCTTATTCATCAGGTCTTATGTTCTCAGCTCGTGTCCGCCTATGGTTACGAGCCGCGCTTAGTGATGGTCGCAATCCCTTATTCATCAGGTCTTATGTTCTCAGAAAGATGGACAGTGCTTGATATTCC
>WFVK01000320.1 GCA_015491705.1 Nitrospirota bacterium
AGCGAGGTTTGCGCCTTTCCCTCCCAGGAGGTTTTTCATCCCGGCATTGCCGTCCGCTTTACCGTCCCCGAAAAAATAGACATACTTTTTAGCCATTTTCAATCCTCCAGAATTAAATATTTTTTATAAAAAAGCAGTTGTCATTATCCACAGGAATGCATATTTTACACAATAGCACAAATTAAATTCAAACGCAAAACCGCTGTTTCACGCCGTTCTTCCTGCAATTTTTCACCGCAGTATATTAAAAAATTCTCCTGCCGTGCAAGCGTTCAACCGTGAACCCGCAACCGGACGGTGTCTCCCCGCAGAGGGTAATGCCTGTCCATGCAATATTCACTGCTCCACTATTTTCGAGAAATCTCCAAGGGAATCAAAGGCCTTTTTTACGGTCAGAAGCAGGGCGAGCCTGTTTTCCCTGACCCGCGGGTCTTTGTCCATTACAAGCACCCTGTCGAAAAATCTGTTCACAGGTCTTTCAAGCTCAAACAGCGCCCTGTAATCCGCATCCGCCAGCCTGCGGTTTACCTTTGCGGCAACATGGTACAACTCCTTCTCCGCGGGCTCGGCCAGCAGGCCTTCCTCCACTGTGCCGGCCTGCGCCCCGGCCAGTATGTTGTAAACCCTCCTGGCCGCTGTAAGGAGGCCCGGGAAATCCGGGTCTTTCCTGAACCCTGAAAGTATGTCGGCCCTGTGTCTTACGTCTTTGACATCCATCTTATCCGTGGAAAGCACCGCGCTGACAATGTCGTGGCTGTAACCCTGAGAGAGCAGTATTCCCTCCAGCCTCTGGGCGAAAAACTCCAGTATCCTGCGGCAGAGGGCCTGCCTCTGTCCAGGGGAAGGCTCCAGGCACTGAAGGGCACGCTCCGACAGGTCATTCAGCGGAAGACTGAAATCGTTAGCCTCCAGTATACTTATTATTCCCGCTGCCTGCCGCCTCAGGGCATAAGGGTCCTCCGAGCCTGTAGGAATGAGGCCGAGATAGAAAAAGGATGCGATGTTGTCCATTTTATCCGACAGGGAAAGTATCGTGCCCGTCTGTCCCGAGGGCAGCTTATCACCCGGGAATTTCGGGAGATAATGTTCATAAACCGCCGATGCCACATCTTTGTCTTCACCCGAGTCAAGTGCATAGATCATACCCATGTAGCCCTGCAGTTCGGGAAATTCACCCACGACCCCGGTGACAAGGTCCGCCTTGCAGAGCATCGAGGCCCTCCTGAGCTTTTCTTCCGACAGGATATTCAGTCTGCCGGCAATGAACAGGCTTAATGACGATATTCTCTCCGACTTGTCGTATAAACTGCCGAGTCTCTCCTGGAAAGTCACCTTTTTCAGGTCTTCCGTGTAGGCCCATAACGGTTTCTTACGGTCTTCCATATAATAGAATCTTGCATCCTCAAGCCTCGCCCTGAGCACGCGTTCAGCCCCTTTTCTGACGGTATCATTGTTAACGGGCAGGGTGTTGCTCACAACAAAAAAAGACGGCAGCATTCTGCCCTCCCCGTCCTCTGCCGGGAAATACTTCTGGTGGGACTTCATGACGGTTACGAGAAGCTCCCCCGGCAGGTCGAGGTACTTTTTGTCGAAATTCCCGGAAATCACCGTCGGATATTCAACAAGGTTTGTAACAGTATCAAGCAGAGCGGCATCTTCACGGGCCATGCAGCCTGTCCGGGACTGAATCTCTCTTATACCTTGCAGGATGGCCTCTTTCCTTTCAGCAGGGTCGGCGATAACGTGGTTCTGCTTGAGAAGATACAGGTACTCGGCCGGGTCTTTGATCTTGACGGCGACGGGAGAGAGGAACCTGTGGCCGTATGAAATATTGCCGCTCCTTATGCCGTCCAGTTCAAACCTGATTACATCGCCGCCCAGGACCGCCAGTATCCACTGTATGGGCCTGAAATATCTCAGGGAACCGCCTCCCCATCTCATCGACCTGGGGAGGTGGAGCGTGGATATCATCTCCGGCAGTTCCCTCGCAAGGACATCCCTTGTGGCCCTGCCCTTTTCCCTTACAGTGGCCGCGACATATTCGCCCCGGCCTGTTTTTTTTATTACAAGCTCTCCGACATCGATATTCAGGGACCCTGCGAAACCTGTTGCAGCCTTTGTGGGATTGCCCTGCTCATCAAATGCGGCCTTGCGGGGAGGGCCGATATGCTCAATGGTTCTGTCTTTCTGTTTTTCAGAGACATCCTCGATATACAGGGCCAGTCTTCTTGGCGTGGCATATCCGGAAATTCTGCCGTATGATATTTCAGCCCTCTCGAGCACCTGGACAAGGCCCTGTTTCAGCACTGCCAGCCCGGGGGAGATAAACCGGGCGGGTATCTCCTCGGACCCTATCTCAAAAAGAAGCGGTTTCATTTTCTCAACAATGGAAATCCCTTTTCCTCCCTGAGTTTCAGGTATCCCTCGGCGCATTTCCTCGCAAGATTCCTTACCCTTGCAATATATGCCGTCCTCTCTGTAACACTCATGGCCCCGCGGGCATCGAGCATGTTGAAACAGTGGGAACATTTCAGACAGAAGTCATAGGCGGGCAGCACCAGCGCATGTCTTATCATGTTCAGGGCCTCTGCCTCATACTTTTCAAACATGCTGAAATGCAGGTCCGTATCGGCTGCATCAAAGTTGTATTTTGAAAACTCCACCTCGGTCTCATGATGTATGTCGCCGTATGTTATCTCCCTGTTCCACCGGATGTCAAAGACATTGTCCACCTCCTGAAGATACATGGCGATACGCTCCAGTCCGTATGTAAGCTCCACTGAAACAGGCTTCAGATCCATGCCTCCCACCTGCTGGAAATATGTAAACTGCGTAACCTCCATTCCATCGAGCCAGACCTCCCAGCCGAGTCCCCACGCGCCGAGCGTCGGTGACTCCCAGTCGTCTTCAACAAACCGGATGTCGTGACCGAGGAGATCGATGTTTATGGCTGACAGGCTCTTCAGGAAAAGCCCCTGCGAGTCCGGCGGGGAAGGCTTCAGTATCACCTGGAACTGGTAATAGCGCTGGAGCCTGTTGGGGTTTTCACCGTACCTGCCGTCCGTGGGCCGCCTGCAGGGCTCTACGTACGCGGTCCTCCACGGTTCGGGGCCCAGCACCC
>WFVK01000321.1 GCA_015491705.1 Nitrospirota bacterium
GTGTTACAGGGGGCCCTCCCGCCGGTTTATGCCGGCGGAATACCCAGTTTCTTCAACTTCGGATAGACCAGCGCGAACAGGTATATACCGGCGGCTATCCCTGAAAACGTAAATACAGCCGGAATCTTTCCCTCTCCCAACTGCGCGAGAACAGTACCGGGGCAGGCCCCGCTTATTCCCCATCCCATGCCGAATATCACCCCGCCGGCAAGAGTGCCCCTGTGCAGAGGTTTGGTTTTTATGCGTACCGGCTCACCGGTCAGGGAACGTGGCCTGAACCTCCTGATCAGGTACATTGAGATCATTGCAACGCCGATCGCCGTGGACATGGTCCATACGAGTTTCAGATTTGCAAAGAGAAACATGTCCATAAAGAGGTCATAATCCGAGAACCCGGCCCTTGACAGTAAAAACCCGAAAATCATGCCCGGAAGCAGGAACATATACGGCTTCTTCATAATTTGCCCTCCTTTACAGGGTAGTAATGTCAAAAGTTTTCAACAAGATTTTTGAAAAATGCTCTTAATAATCCCCCTCACCATGACCATATCCCCCGGTGGAGAGGGCATATTGCTCATCTACAGTCCATGTCTTTTTGATAAATCCTCTTTCTTCATACAACTCTTGACATTACCAGAGAATCCGGTAAACAAGGTTTACGGTTAAAAGTCCGCCTGCAAAAAATCCGGCTGTGGCAACAAAACCCGACGGCGCCAGGCACGGAATACCGTGGATGGTATGCGCAGAGGGACAGCCTCCCGCAATACGCGCCCCGAATCCGAGCAGAACGCCGCCGCTGAAAAACCAGACTGCGGACAGAAAAAACGAGTGTGTTACCGTTGAACCGAACCTGCCCATTTCAGTAACAAAGCCGTAATCGCCGGAAAGAATCCTTGCCAGTGCCGCACCAAGTATGATACCGGCGATAAAGAACACCCTCCATGTGAGAATCTTCCGATACGCCGGGGTGTTCAGTGCCTCAAGCTTTGTATCCGGGAGGGCGATCCTGCATAGATTGCCGTATCCGGTCGAGACCCCGAGCGGCAGGTTGGCTGCAAGGTAAAAAAACGGCACAAACAGGCCGATCAGCACGCCTCCAAACCACCACGGCCACGGGTTAATGAACAAAAACCGGTACAGGCTGATTTGATGCAACATATTCATACTTTATAACTTGCGAAAATTTGCAATTTCCTCGGAAAAAATTTTCGGCTTACGGCAAACAGGTCAAACCTCTCCTGATCTTCCAGAGATAATACTTTTCAAAACCGAGTTTCATCCATTTATATATAACACCGGCCCTGAGCACCGCCTCCTGTCGCGGCGGAAGCACTGGCCGCGCCTTCATGAGCGCTGCCGTATTGCCCATATCCATGATGCATAAGGCCCCCACCGGCTCTGCTCCGGGAAGAGGCTTCCCCCTTATCTCGCTTGCGATAGTCGCCGCGGCCTGCCTTGCCATCTCCTCGGTCATGGACCCTGTCTTGGGCACGCCTGTGGGTACGGGGGTCTGCTCCGGGGGCGCTATTGCCACCGCCACCCCTGCCGAGAAGATGTTCCTGAAACCCGCGTGCCTGTAATGCTCGTCTACGGGGATAAAGCCTTTTGGATTGCCGAGATGGGATACCGCCCTGATCCCCGCCATCGGCGGTGCAAACACAGCAAGCTTGTGCCCCAGTTTTGTCCCATCCTTCAGCCTGACCTCATCAGGGGTGAACTCTTCCACAGCCTGGTTCGCGATAACCTTTATATCCCTGACAGCAAATTCATCCTCCATTATTCTTCTTGAGTTTCTGAGTCCGCTGATTCCGAAATGGCCTATATACGGCTCTGATGTAACAAATGTGATGGGCACCCTGTGCCTCATCTTTCTTTTTCTCAGTTCCGTATCCAGCTCGCAGGCGTATTCATACATCGGCCCGAAACAGCTCACACCCTGCACAGCGCCGATCACAACCGGCCCCGGATCCCCGAGAAACCTCTCCAGGGCGATTCTTGCCCTCACTGCATGTTCAAGTGTAAAAATGCACGCGGCATGCTCCCCCAGTCCCGGCACTGCGGAAAAAACAAGGTCAGGCCCTGTGGCTATTACAAGATAATCATAAGAGATTTCCCGTTTCTCTGTAATGACCTTTGACGCATCCGCATCCACTCCCACCGCTGCCTCGTGAAGGAATTTTATCCTTTTGGGTTTCAGCATCCTGTCAAGCTGAAGCGTAATACTGCCCGGACTCCTCCAGCCCATTGAAACCCACGGCAGCGAAGGGACAAAGACAAACTTGTCCATATCGCAAAGCAATACTATCTCGGCCTTTTTACCGAGGTGCCGCCTCAGGTCAAATGCGGCCGTGAGTCCCCCGAAAGAACCCCCTATAACAACTATCTTTGCCATCTCCCTCCCTGACCGGATTTAATGTTTACCTTGCTGTTCGCATAAAACCATCGCCCTCATGCCGGAGAGCCCGGCGGAAAAGCTTTATCTGCGATTCCCTGAGGAAATAGCCCGCGCGGCATGTTATAAAGTAATCCCTCCCGGCCTCCCCTTAAC